>DATHRP010000598.1:0-3237 GCA_035465195.1 Afifellaceae bacterium
TCGTGCCATGCGACGGCATCGTCGACCACCAGGTGCACCATCGTATTGTCGGCCCAAAGCTGCTGGTAATAACGTTGCAGGAAGATGTGCGAGGCACCGAGCTTCACCAGGGCGAGATCGCCGTCCCGGTAAGCGATCGCCCAGCCCATGCGCGTGTAGAAATCGACCGAGCGGTCGAGATCCTTCGTCGGCAGGAATACGCGTTGGTCGAGGATTTCAGGCATCATGCATCTCCCGGTCGTTCTCACTCGGATCACGTCTGAACGCGGGTTGCAAGACATACGCGTGTCATGGAGTCCGGATGCTGCTTTCCGCCGCGCGGGATCGGCACTAGGGTCCTTGCCATGCAAATCCGATCGCCCGAACCGCAACAGACCCGTACCGGCAGGAGCCTGCACGCAATCGAAACGGACGCCGATATCGCCGAAGGCCTGGCAGCTCTGGCGGCAAGTGATCCACGCCTTTTGCCCGTCATCGAGCGCGCCGGGCCGGTGCCGCTCCGACGCAGTGAGCCCGGCTTCAGGGGGTTGGCGAATATCATCGTCGCCCAGCAGATCTCCAAGGCTGCGGCGGCTAGCATCTGGGCCCGTTTCGAGACTGGTCTCGGCACCGTCTCACAGGATTCAGTCCTGGCCGCCACCGAAGCCGACTTGCGCGACTGCGGCCTGTCGCGACCGAAGATCCGCACACTACGCGCCATCGCTGCCGCCTGCCGTGAAGGCTTCGACCTCGACCGTCTCGCCACCCTGCCGGCGGAAGACGCCATCCGCACGATGACGACCTTGCACGGCGTCGGACCTTGGACGGCGGAGGTCTATCTTTTATTCTGCCTCGGCCATGCCGATATATTCCCGGCCGGCGATCTTGCATTGATCGTCGCCGTCGGCGACGCGCTTGGCCATGCCGAGCGGCCGGACGAGAAGGCCGTGCGCGAAATCGCATCCGCCTGGTCGCCCTGGCGGGGCGTCGCGGCGCGGCTGTTCTGGAGTTATTATGCCGCGACCCGCCGCGAGGCGGCGCCCCTGTGATGGTGAATGAGCCAAGCGCGTGAGGAGATCGACGAACAGATGACCAAGATCGACGGACCCCGCCTGCCCCCGGCCTCCGGCGGCCAGCCGCAAAGCCTTGTCGTCTTCCTGCATGGCTACGGCGCCGATGGCAACGACCTGATCGGTCTCGGTCGCGAATGGGCGCGCCTGCTGCCCGACACGGCCTTCGTCTCACCGCACGCGCCGGAGGCCTGCGCCATGAGCCCGGCCGGCCAGCAATGGTTTCCGCTCACGATGCGCGATCCCGGCGAATATGCCCGCGGCGTCGCCGCGGCACGGCCCGAGCTCGATGCCTTCCTGGATGCCGAGATAGAGCACACGGGCGTGAGCGAAGCCAAAACCGCCCTGGTCGGCTTCAGCCAGGGCACCATGATGGCGCTGCACACGGGGCTGCTCAGAACCCGCCGGCTTGCCGGCATCCTCGGCTATTCCGGCCTGCTGGCGGACCCGGTAGCGCTTAAGGCGGGCCCGGCCAGCCCCGTGCCGGTTTTCCTGATCCACGGCGACCGTGACGAGGTGATCCCCGTCCAGGCACTGTTCGCCGCCACGCAGGGCCTGAACGCCGCCGAAATCCCCGTCGAATGGCATGTTTCGCAGGGAATCGGCCACGGCATCGCCCCGGACGGGCTTGAGATGGGCGGGGCGTTTCTTAACCGATTGTTAAGCTGACAAGGGGTGCGCAAATTTGTCTTATTTGCCAAAACGCTATCTTCACAAGACTTACATATCGTCTGTAGTATGACGCTGGAAATGAAGGAGTCGCAGTGATTCACCCCGGATCCCGGTCGGGGCCGGAGTTTCACGAAACGGGATGACGATACACGCCGCAACTTCGCCAGAAGCCCACCCGGCCCTCGTCCTGAACGCCGATTTCCGGCCGCTCAGCTATTATCCCCTGTCTCTTTGGTCCTGGCAGGACGCCATCAAGGCCGTGTTCCTCGACCGCGTCAACATCGTCTCCGAATACGATCTCGCGGTGCACAGCCCGAGCTTCGAGATGCGGCTGCCCAGCGTCGTCTCGCTGAAGACCTATGTCCGGCCGGCGCGCAACCCGGCATTCACAAGGTTCAACGTTTTCCTGCGCGACCGTTTCGAATGTGTCTATTGCGGTTCGGGCGAAGACCTGACCTTCGATCACCTGATCCCACGCTCGCGCGGCGGCCAGACGGTGTGGACCAACGTCATCACCGCCTGCGCGCCTTGCAACCTGCGCAAGAGCAACCGGCTGTGCAAGGATATCGGCATGCATCCGCGCCACGAGCCCTACGAGCCGAGCGTCCACGACCTGCATAGGGCGGGGCGGCACTTCCCGCCCAACTTCCTGCACGAAAGCTGGATGGACTATCTCTACTGGGATACCGAGCTCGAGCCGTAGGCCGGTCAGGCGCCCATCCGGCGGGTGGCGGCGAAACCGGCCGCGGCGATCGCCGCCAGCGCAAGCGACACCAGCACGTTCCATCCCGCGAACGACAGGCCGAGGAAACGCCAGACCGCGTCGGTGCAGCTCGGCGCGGTTTCGGTTTTCAGCCGGTCGATGATGCTGCCGCCGCCGAGATCGCCCGTGCCGGCGCAGGTGGCCGGCGGATCGAAGATCCCCCATTCCACGCCGGAATGGTAGGCGCCGAGCCCGGCATTGTAGAGCGCCAGCGCGGCAAGCGCGACGAACAGCGCCAGCACCAGGCCGCGCGACCCCTTCAGCGCGAGCAGGACGAGGATCAATGCGGCAACGGGAACGCCGAGATAATAGGGCGTGCGCTGCATCAGGCAGAGCGCGCAGGGCTGGTAGCCGCCAATATGTTCGAAGCCGAGCGCGCCGAGGATCGTGGCCCCTGCGATCAGCAGGAAGGCCAGCGCGAAGCGGGCCGGATTGTCACGATCTGTGAACATGGATGTGGTCGTCATGACAGAGCCTCACACAGCATATTTCAACAGCACGAAACCTCCGACCAGCAGCGCCAGCGCCACCGTGAAGACGAGGCCGAGCCGCTTTTCGATAAAGTCGCGGATCGGCGGGCCGAAAAGATAGAGCAGCCCCGCGACGATGAAGAAACGCGCGCCGCGCGCTACGATGCTCGCGACGATGAAG
Organism: Afifellaceae bacterium; assembly: GCA_035465195.1. Lineage (GTDB taxonomy): Bacteria > Pseudomonadota > Alphaproteobacteria > Rhizobiales > Afifellaceae > CAMYKZ01. The sequence continues at coordinate 3,136 of DATHRP010000598.1, forward strand.
ACCGGAAGCGACAGTTTCGTGGCGCCGGAGGCGATGGTGATCACCTTGAAGGGAAACGGCGTCACGCCGGCGATCAGCACCGCCCATGCGCCCCATTCATTG
>DATHRP010000599.1:0-3983 GCA_035465195.1 Afifellaceae bacterium
AGCCTGCTCTTCAGATTGGATTTCGTGCGAGAAAGTGCCATCTCGGACCCCGTCGTTTTTAAAATGTCCCAGGCCTTCTCTAGGCGCATATAGATAAAGAGCAAAGCAATCCGTTAATAGATAGTTAATATTAATTAAGGATTGACAAAAAACAGCGCATTTAAACGATCCAGAGTTGCGAACGTTCTAAGTGTCGATTGAAAATTAACGAACTTCATTAACATATTTACTCTATTTGTTAACCATAATACTGGCAACTACGAGGCGAAATTGCGGCATGATGGGCAGGGCGCGCGACGAGTTCGACCACCGCATAACATCGCCCTGCATCTTGACGGAGCGGGTCGCCCGGCCTTATAGACCCGGCCACCCTCAAGGATCTGATCAAATCAGTCGGGCGCGTAGCTCAGCGGGAGAGCACCACGTTCACACCGTGGGGGTCACTGGTTCAATCCCAGTCGCGCCCACCATTTTCTCCGCCGCAGCGTTTGACCGCCAATCCCGGCCGGCGCGTGCTATCAATCCGCTTGCCGCCGGAAATACCGGGCTGATAGGGTTTGCGGTATCGACGATGTGAAGCCTGAGGAGGGTAACGATGGCAACCTACGAATGCCCGCAATGCGGCATGAGCGTGAACGCGACCTGCGGCAAGTGCGATGCGCCGCTGGTGAACGACACCCTGAACCTGCCCGACGGCCGCGAAGTGCAGGTCTCCCAGTGCCCCAACGGACACGGCAAGATCAAGTCGCCGCTGTGCTGCGGCCAGGACATGACCTGCACCGTAAGCAACTGACCGCGTTTCATCCTGGATATCGGCAGCGCGGAAAACCGGTCCGTTTCCCGGCCTAGCTCCGTTGATCGAGCAGCCTGTCGGCATTGGCCGGGGTCAGGTCGGCAAAGCTTTCCAGGAGGATGTCGGGCGCGAGGTCTGCCATCGGCACCGGCGTGTAGCCGAACGTCACGCCGATGACCGGAACGGAGGCCGCCCGCGCGGCATTGACGTCGGTGCTGGCGTCGCCGACCATGATAGCCAGGTCTCGGCTTCCGGCCGCGGCCTCGATCGTTCCGAGAAGGTGCCCGGGATCCGGCTTGCTGACGCCGAACGTGTCGCCGCCGGCGATCGCCGCGAAACGGTCGCCCATCGCCAGTTCGTCAAGCAATTGCCGGCACAGGCGCTCCTGCTTGTTCGAACACACGGCGAACGTCCAGCCGGCCTCGGCAAGCCGGTCGAGCGCTTCCAAAAGGGCAGGAAACGGGCGGCTGTAGCGGCAGATGTTCGCCTGGTAGTGGACGAGGAAGTCCCGGAGCATCGTATCCACCAGGGCCTCATCGAAGGCGATTTTCCGTTCCGTCAGCGCGTTGCGGATCATCTGCCTGGCGCCGTGCCCGATCCAGCGGCGCGCCGATTCCAGGTCGGAAGGCGGCTGCCCCTGGACGGCGAGCGCGGCATCGAGCGACGCGCCGAGGTCGGCCGCCGTGTCGACCAGCGTACCGTCGAGATCGAACACCATAAGCTTGGTAAGGTTGGACATGCCGGGCGCGTAGCCTGCCGGTAGGCCGAATTCAAGGAAAATCCCGCGCATTCACGACACGGGGAAATCGCCGAACAGTGGCTTGGTCCGGCAGGGCGGTCGTGCTAACGCCAGCGGCGGGCGAAGGGATTGGCCGAAATGTCGGATGATTACAAGAAACAGGCCGGTGAGGCCGCGATGGACCATGTTCGTGACGGTATGCGTCTCGGCCTTGGAACGGGCTCCACGGCTGCATGGTTCGTCCGTGCCCTCGGCGCTGCGGTCGCTGGCGGGCTGAAGGTGACAGGCGTTCCGACGTCGCTGGCGACGGCCGAGCTCGCCGGGAGCCTGGAAATCCCGCTGACGACCCTCGACGGAACGCCCGAGCTTGACCTCACCGTGGACGGCGCGGACGAGATCGGCCCGGATCTCGTCCTGATCAAGGGCGGCGGCGGTGCGCTGCTCCGGGAAAAGATCGTCGCCGCCGCCTCGAAACGCATGATCGTGATCGCCGATGCCTCCAAGAATGTCGAACAGCTCGGCGCGTTTCCGCTTCCCATCGAGGTCATCGATTTCGGGTTGACGGCTACGTGCCGCGCCATTTACGCGGCCGCCGCTGAAATCGGGGTCACCGGAGAATTGACCGTTCGCGATCGCGACGGCAAGCCTTTCCGGTCCGATGGCGGAAACTTGATAGTGGATGCATCTTTTGGCCGCATTCCCGACCCAAAAGCGCTTGCCGAACGGCTGAATCGGATTCCCGGAGTCGTCGAGCACGGGCTGTTTATCGGGCTGGCCTCGCTTGCGATCATCGCGGGACCGAACGGCGTGGAACAGGTCGACGCGTGACGCGGCTGCCGTTTTCGGCTAACGACATTCCATTGTGATCAGGAGATTTTAGATGTTTCGTCTTCTTGCCGCCTGTCTGCTGGCGATTGCGGCTGCCGGGTTTCCGCAGATGAGCCTTGCCCAGGACAGCAACCAGCAGGCCGCGGAAACATTGCCGCCGCTTGATCCGGCCCATCTGGAACTGGCACGCAAGGCATTCGATGCCAGCCAGGCCGGACGGGCTTTCGACGAGATTCTTCCGGTTGTCGCCGATAGGGCCAAGGCGACGTTCATCCAGGCCAATCCCCAGATGCAGCTCGGCATTATCGACGTGGTCGACCGGGTGGCCCTCGAAATGGTCGGGGAACGCAAGAAGCTTGACGACGATCTGAGCAAAGTTTGGGCCCGGGCGTTCGAGCCGGCCGAACTTGAGCAGATCCTTGCCTTCTTCAACTCGCCCGCTGGCCAGAAATTCGGATCGCAGTATCCGAGGGTCCTTGAAACACAATTGGCGGTGGCCGACAACTGGACGCGCGCCATCGGCAACGAGATGGCGCAGCGCGTGAACCAGGAGCTCCGCAAGATGCGCAACGAGGACATCAAACAGCTCCGCGGAACGAGCACGGAAGGCCAGAACCAGTAGGCCGGCTCGCGGACAGGAGCGATGGCGTTCGACTATGATCTGTTCGTGATCGGCGGCGGTTCGGGCGGCGTGCGCGCTGCCCGCAAGGCCGCGGAAACCGGTGCGCGGGTCGCGATTGCCGAGGAATACCGCTTCGGCGGCACCTGCGTCATCCGCGGCTGCGTGCCGAAGAAGCTGTTCGTCTATGCCTCGCATTTCTCCGAATATTTCGAGGACGCGGCCGGCTTCGGCTGGAGCGTCGGCGAAACCTCCTTCGACTGGCCGACGCTGGTTGCCAACAAGGACAGGGAAATCGACAGGCTCGAACAGGCCTACCGCAACAATCTCGGCAAGGCGGGTGTGGAGACCGTGGAGTCCCGCGCCGTCATCGCCGGCGATCACACGGTGCGGATCGAGAAGACCGGCAAGACCGTTACCGCTGAGAGGATCCTGATTGCCACCGGTAGCCGGCCGAACCCGCATCCCGCGCTGCCCGGGCACGAACACTGCATCTTCTCCAACGAAGCCTTCCACCTGGAGAAGCTGCCCGGAAAGATCCTGATCGCTGGTGCAGGCTATATCGCTATCGAGTTCGCCGGCATTTTCAACGGCCTCGGCGTCGACACGGCGATCGTCTATCGCGGCATGGAGATCCTCTCCCGCTTCGATCAGGACCTGCGCCGCGGCCTGCACGAGCAGTACGAGAAGAATGGCATCCGCATCATCTGCCATAACGTCTTCGAGAACATCGAGCGCCTGCCGGACGGCCGACTGCGGGCGTCGCTTTCGGGCGGCGGGGTGGAAGAGGCCGACCAGATCATGCTGGCGGTGGGCCGCATGCCGAATGTCGAGGGGCTTGGGCTGGAAACCGTGGGCGTGGAAACCGCGCCGACCGGGGCGATCAGGGTCGACGATTATCTGAAGACCAACGTCGATCATATCTGGGCGCTCGGCGACGTGATCGACCGGATGCAGTTGACGCCGGTCGCCTTCCACGAGGCCATGTGCTTCGTCGAAACCGA
>DATHRP010000600.1:0-5994 GCA_035465195.1 Afifellaceae bacterium
CGTGGCACAGGACCGGAGCGGCGCGCCTGGCCGCCCTGGCCGCGCTGCGGATCGGTTCGGGGCTTGTGACGGTCGCAGCCGACGACGCGGCGGCGCGGGTGCATGCGGCGCATTTGACCGCGGTCATGATCCGCCGATGCGAGGGAGCGGCCGGCATTGGGGAGACCCTGGCCGACGCCCGTTTCACCTCCGTCGCGATCGGCCCGGCGGCCGGACTGGAACCGGCGACCCGTGACACGGTCATGGCCTGTCTTCGCTCCGAGGCGGCGGTTGTGCTGGACGCCGACGCGCTGAGTGTGTTCGCCGACCAGCCGGACGAGTTATTCCGAGCCGTCGGCGACCGTACCGCCCCCGTGGTCATGACCCCGCACGGCGGCGAATTCGCCAGGCTGTTCGGTGATAGCAGGGGTGGCGGCAAGGTCGCCCTGGCCCGCGCGGCCGCCGGGCGGTCGGGCGCCGTCATCGTGCTGAAAGGTGCCGATACAGTCAGTGCCGCTCCCGACGGCAAAGCGGCCATCTCGGCGAACGCCCCGCCGTGGCTCGCCACCGCCGGGTCCGGCGATGTTCTCTCAGGCATCGTTGCAGGCCTGCTGGCACAGGACATGGAATGTTTTCAGGCGGCCTGCGCGGCCGTCTGGATGCATGGGGAGGCGGCCGCAGCCTTCGGGCCCGGTCTGACGGCGGACGATCTGCCGGACCTGTTGCCTTCGATTATCAGAAAAGTTGAAGTTTATCATTAATCAAGTGAAAACCTTTGAAATTAACTACGCTTATAACGAATTCGTTACCCTACCAAAGTGTTGCGTTAGATTTCAGGCTCTAAAATATTTTGGAGAGGGAGGCTACGAAATGCTCCGTGTAATCGGGCTGTTTTGCGTAGCAGGTGGTACGGCCTATCTGGCCCTGCATCACGGGCAGGTGGCCGGTGTCGATCTGAGAGAGATGCCCTGGGAGATGATCGGTTTCCTCGGCGCGTCCTGCGGTCTGATCTACAGCCTGCATCACATCTGAACGCGCCGGCGATCCGGTGGCCGACAGCCCGTCTGCCGACGCAGGCGGGCTTTGCGATTCCGGCGCGTGCATGATTGTCTCCTGTTCCACTGATTGCTGCACCCGGAGCCCCTTGCGCGCGGCCTTCCGGATCGATATAGACCGGCCTCGAACATGCCCGTAACCGGGTAAACCACGCGGGCGTGGTGGAATTGGTAGACACGCAGGATTTAGGTTCCTGTGGGGCAACCCGTGGGGGTTCAAGTCCCTCCGCCCGCACCAGATGTCAGAATAAACAGGACGGTTGGCCGGATGGCACGGCAGGCGCTTGGAACTGCACAGGGACATCATCCGGCCGGATAGTCAGGAAAGACGAGCATGCAGGTAAGTGAAACGCTTTCGGACGGTCTGAAGCGCGAATTGAAGGTGGTCGTTTCTGCCGAGGAACTGGGCGGCCGGCTGGACAGGCGGCTGAACGAGCTGAAGTCGCGGGTTCGCCTGAACGGTTTTCGCCCCGGCAAAGTGCCGACGGCGCACCTGAAGAAGGTTTACGGCAAGTCGGCCATGGCGGAAATCGTCGAGACGCTGGTCGCCGACACGACGCGGCAGGCTCTCAGCGACCGCGGTGAAAAGGCGGCGGCGCGTCCGAAGATCGACATGACAGAGGACGAGGCCGAGGCGAACAAGATCCTGTCCGGCGAGGCCGACCTGGTCTTCACGATGGCGTACGAGGTCATCCCGGAGTTCGAGGTGGCCGAATTCAAGGGAATCAAGATCGAGCGCGAAGTCGCCGATATCCCGGAGGAGGACATTCAGGCGCGCCTCAACGAGATCGGCGAGAGCACGCGCAGCTTCGAGACCGTCGACCGCAAGGCGAAGGACGGCGACCGGATTACGATGTCCTATGTCGGCAAGGTGGACGGCGAGGCGTTCGAGGGCGGCAGCGACGAGAATGCCGCGCTGGTGATCGGCAGCAACCGGTTCATTCCGGGCTTCGAGGAACAACTTGCCGGCGTCAAGGCCGGTGACGAGAAGACCATCGAGGTCAAGTTTCCCGACGACTATCCGGCCGAACATCTGGCCGGCAAGGCGGCGACGTTCGACATCGTCGTCAAGGAAGTCGCCGAGCCTGGCGAGATCGTCTTCGACGACGCTTTTGCCGAGCGACTCGGCCAGGAATCGATGGATGCGCTGCGCGAGACCGTGAAGAAGCAGATCGGCACGCAGTATGAGTTCGCATCCAGGCAGAAGGTCAAGCGCCAGTTGCTCGACGCCCTCGACGAGATGCACACCTTCCCGCTGCCCGAGGGCCTGGTCGAGCAGGAGTTTGACAATGTCTGGCGCCAGGTCATGCACGACGTGGAACACCACGGCCAGTCGTTCGAGGACCAGGGCACGACGGAGGAAGAGGCTCGCAAGGAATATCGCGAGATCGCCGAACGGCGCGTCCGCCTTGGCCTTGTCCTGTCGCGGATCGGCGAGCAGGCCGAAGTCGAGGTCAGCGAGGACGAACTGCAACGTGCCCTCTACGAACAGGTGCGCGGCTATCCGGGCCAGGAACAGCAGGTGATGGAATATTACCGCAACAACCCGGAAGCCATTCAGGCGCTCCGGGCGCCGATCTTCGAGGAGAAGACGGTCGACTACATCCTCGAACTCTGCGAGGTCACCGAGAAGAAGGTGTCAAAGGACGAACTGCTCGCCGACGAGGAGGAGGACGGTCACGATCACGCCCACGGGCATGACCACGACCACGACCACGACCACTGAATTCCGGCCGTAAAGGCGGCGGTCTTAGTCGGGCGGCCGGGCGGCCGCCCGTTTCGTTTCAGCCGAAATTTACCCTGACCGGAGGCGGAAGCGGTCGCTCCGCCGTCAATCTGCTAGGAAGTTGGCTCCGGCCATTTCGCGCCGGGCGATAACGCACTATGTATAAGGCAGAGGTTGCGCCGTTCTGGCGATTCGACCAATTTTGATCCGTTATCTGGAAGGCATGCAATGAGAGATCCCATTGACACCTATAACAGCTTCAGCATGCCGTACGTTGTCGAGCAGACCAACCGTGGCGAGCGGACGTACGACATATTTTCGCGGTTGCTGAAGGAGCGGATTATCTTTCTGACCGGGCCCGTCGAAGACGTGATGGCATCGTTGATCAACGCGCAGTTGCTGTTCCTCGAGGCCGACAACCCCAAGAAGGAGATCTCGCTCTATATCAATTCACCCGGTGGCGTGGTGACGTCAGGCATGGCGATCTACGATACCATGCAGTTCATCAAACCCCCGGTGACGACCCTTTGCATCGGCCAGGCCGCTTCGATGGGTTCGCTGTTGCTGACCGGCGGCGCCAAGGACATGCGCTTCGCTTTGCCTCATGCCCGCATCATGCTGCACCAGCCCTCCGGAGGCTTCCAGGGCCAGGCCTCGGATATAGAGCGGCACGCCGAGGACATCATAAAGACCAAGCGGCGGCTCAACGAGGTCTACGTCAAGCACACCGGCAAGGATTACGAGACAATCGAGAAGACCCTCGACCGCGATCATTTCATGAACGCGGAGGAGGCCAGGGAATTCGGCATTGTCGACCAGGTCATTACGACCCGCGAGGCCATCGAGGCGGCTGACGAGAGCAAGGATGGTTAATTTTCATAAAGCGGTGGCGCAAAAATTAATATTATGTTGAAACACTGTCCCCAAGGATGGTTCGATAGTGGCATTGTTCGGGGTACCCGAGGCGGCGTCAGCCGGCCGGGTGGAGATGTGAGACGAGGTCGGAAATGAGCAAAATCAGCGGCAACGGTGGCGAGAGCAAGAACACGCTTTACTGCTCCTTCTGCGGCAAGAGCCAGCACGAAGTCCGCAAGCTGATCGCCGGTCCGACCGTCTTCATCTGCGACGAGTGCGTCGAGCTCTGCATGGACATCATCCGCGAGGAGAACAAATCCTCGCTGGTGAAATCCGGCGACGGCGTGCCGACACCGGCCGAGATCTGCGAGGTCCTCAACGACTATGTCATCGGCCAGGACCACGCCAAGCGGGTGCTGTCGGTTGCGGTGCACAACCACTACAAGCGGCTCAACCACGCCGCCCGCAACAACGACGTCGAACTCGCCAAGTCGAACATCCTGCTGATGGGCCCGACGGGCTGCGGCAAGACGCTGCTCGCCCAGACGCTCGCCCGCATTCTCGACGTGCCGTTCACCATGGCGGATGCCACGACGCTGACCGAAGCCGGTTACGTCGGCGAGGACGTCGAGAACATCATTCTGAAGCTGCTGCAGTCGGCCGACTACAATGTCGAGCGGGCGCAGCGCGGCATCGTCTATATCGACGAAGTCGACAAGATTTCGCGCAAGTCGGACAATCCCTCCAGCACCCGCGACGTATCGGGCGAGGGTGTCCAGCAGGCGCTTTTGAAAATCATGGAAGGCAAGGTCGCCAGCGTGCCCCCGCAGGGCGGCCGCAAGCATCCGCAGCAGGAATTCCTGCAGGTCGACACGGTCAACATCCTGTTCATCTGCGGCGGCGCATTTGCCGGCCTCGACAAGATCATTTCCGACCGCGGCCGCTCGACCTCGATCGGCTTCGGCGCGACGGTTGCCTCACCGGACGACCGCAAGGTCGGCGAGCTGTTCCGCAACGTCGAGCCGGAGGACCTTCTGAAGTTCGGCCTGATTCCGGAATTCGTCGGTCGTCTGCCGGTCATCGCCACGCTGGAGGATCTCGACGAGGAAGCCCTGGTGTCGATCCTGACGGAACCGAAGAATGCGCTGGTCAAGCAGTACCAGCGGCTGTTCGAGATGGAGAATGTCCGCCTCAACTTCCATGAGGACGCCCTGAAAGCGATCGCCCGCAAGGCCATCGAGCGCAAGACCGGCGCACGCGGCCTGCGCTCCATCATGGAAGCGATCCTGCTGGAGACGATGTTCGACCTGCCGGGTCTCGAGGGCGTCGAGGAAGTCGTGATTTCCGACGACGTGGTCAACGGCAACGCGCGTCCGCTTTACATCTACAGCGAACGCTCCGCCGACGAGGCGCACACGGCCGACCGCTCCGCCTGAACCGTAAAGCGACCAATCACGGCGGCGCACCATATCAGCGCCGCAAAGTGACGCTACGGAACGGTTCGTGCGCCGGTTTTCTCCGGTTTTGCGTATCTGGCGCACCGGGTTCGCCCCCCTTGACTTTGTGCACGCCAGTTTCCAACTAGCTGTTAACGATACAGCTCGCGTTATGACCGGTTTTTTCCCCGTTCTTAATCGCTTTCCAACAGGTTGGCGGTATTCTCGGCAGCGAGCCCCCTCTAAAATGCGATTCGCGTCGGGCTCCAATGAACGATCCTTCGCGAAACCAAAGGATTGCCAATGTCTGAAAATACCACGCTGATTGGTGTCCCCTCCGGCGAGAACGTGTTTCCCGTTCTGCCGCTCAGGGATATTGTGGTTTTTCCGCATATGATCGTGCCGCTCTTCGTCGGCCGGGAGAAATCCATCAAGGCTCTCGAAGAGGTCATGAGCGCGGACAAGCAGATCCTGCTTGCCACCCAGAAGGATGCCAGCGACGACGATCCGTCGCCGGAGTCGATCTTCGAGATCGGCACGCTCGCCACCGTGCTGCAGCTCCTGAAGCTGCCGGACGGCACCGTGAAGGTGCTGGTGGAGGGCAAGGACCGCGCGCAGATCACCCGCTACTCGGACCGTGAGGAGTTCTTCGAGGCCGAGGCCCATGTGCTCGTCGAGGAGCCGGGCTCCGAGGTCGAGGTCGAGGCGCTTGCGCGCTCGGTCGTCTCGGAATTCGAGAACTACGTCAAGCTGAACAAGAAGGTCAGCCCGGAAGTGCTTTCGGCGGTCGCCAATATCGAGGAATATTCCAAGCTCGCCGATACGATTGCGTCACACCTTGCGATCCGCATTCCGGAAAAGCAGGATATCCTGTCGATCACATCGGTACCCGAAAGGCTTGAAAAGGTGCTGGGCATGATGGAGAGCGAAATTTCGGTTCTCC
>DATHRP010000601.1:0-1544 GCA_035465195.1 Afifellaceae bacterium
GACCGGTGGTCGGCGCGGCCATGTCCGACATCACGAGGTCCGCCTTGTGTCCGCCCAGGCAGTCGATCAGCATCTGCGGCGCATTCTCGTCCAGGAAGTCCTTCTTCAGAATGACGACACCCGGGATCGGATCGAATTCGAGATAGTCGATCGCAACGACCAGAGGGTTCTCGTTGGTCGATCCGGTGACTTCGGCGGCATACTGGCTCCAGCCGCCCGGCGCGGCCCCAAGGTCGACGACACGGCTACCCGCCTTCAGGATTCGATGCTTTTCGTTGATTTCCCGCAGCTTGAAGGCTGCGCGTGACCGCAAACCCTCCGCCTTGGTGCGGGCGACATAGGGGTCGTTCAGCTGGCGCTGCAGCCAGCGTGTCGATGACGGTTTGCGGCGACGGGCTGTTTTGACCCGCTCCTTCATGCCGCGGTGACCCGAGCCGCTCTTGCCGCCGCTCATTCCCTGTTCCGTCCCCGGTTTCCGCCCGGGCGCAGATGACCGTCGGCGCGCATCAGCTGGACGAGTATGCCCTCGCGAAGGCCCCGGTCGGCAACGCGCAGCCTGCTGCACGGCCATTCGCGGCGCATCGCCTCGAATATGGCGCAACCGGCGAGCACCAGGTCGGCGCGTTCCTTGCCGATACAGGGATTGGCCACCCTTTCCTCGTATTCCATTGCGGTGATCTTGCCCATCATCCGCTCGATATCGCTGTCGTTCATCCATAGACCATCGACCCGCCGCCTGTCGTACCTCGGCAATTCGAGGTGGACACCGGCGAGAGTCGTCACGGTGCCTGAGGTGCCGAGAAAATGAAATTCACGATCCTCGAGCGCCTCCTTCAGCAAGTCGCGGGCACGAAACCTGTGAAACTCATTGCGCACGTCATCGACCATCGCCTCGAACACTTGCCGGTCGACATGAACGCCCCCGTGGCGCTCGGCGAGCGTTACCACGCCGACAGGCAATGATACCCACGCCCGCATCAAGCCGCGCCGCCGCCGCTTCGTGCGCCGATCGAGCCAGACGATCTCGGACGATCCGCCCCCGATGTCGAAAAGCACGGCGCCGGCCGCCGCCGGGTCGAGCAGGCCATGGCAGCCGGCGACGGCCAGCCTGGCTTCGGTCTTGCGGTCGATCACCTCCAGGTCGAGGCCGATCTCACGCTTCACCCGGTCCAGGAAATGCTGTCCGTTCGACGCTTGACGGCATGCCTCGGTGGCGATCAGACGCGTGGCCTTCACTTCACGATCATTGATCTTGTTGCGACAGATCCTGAGAGCGCCGAGCGCACGCGCCATGGCCGGTTCACTCAGCACTCCGGTTTGCGTCAGTCCTTCGCCAAGCCTGACGATGCGGGAAAAGGAATCGACGACGCGAAACGTGTCGCCCGTCGGTTCAGCGACGAGCAACCGGCAATTGTTGGTACCAAGATCAAGGGCCGCATAGAACGGGCCCTTCGCGCCCGCGTTCCTACCCCGCCGGCGAAATCCGCCTCTACGTCCGGTCCGGGGCCGATCGGTGGACGATTGCGTCGACCCGTTACGGTCGT
>DATHRP010000602.1:0-6760 GCA_035465195.1 Afifellaceae bacterium
CCTGTCGCCGACGGCCGGCAATGATACCGCCAGCTCCGCGCCGTCGACCGCCGTCCGGTCCCGCGGAACCAGCGACAGGTGCCCTTTGCCGAACGCCAGGCTGAAATTCGCGTTTCCGAATGCATCGTTGTCTGTCGACGCGATCGTCAGGCGGGCGTTGGCCGGTGCGTCGAAGTTCGGCCGCCTGGCCGTGTCGCCGAGCCGCGGCAACAGGGCCGAGGGTGGCACTCCGGCCAGGCGGATATCCGTCGTCCGGCCGCTTCCCTCATCCGCCGTCTCCATGACCAGCGTCCAGTCACCGTCTTCGGCCGAAGCCTCAGCGTCGAAACGGCTGCCGCTCGACGTCGCCTGCCAGCGCAGCGAACGGAAGGCAAGCGGACGGCTTTCCGCGAACGGACTACCGGCCGCCGCCGCGGCCGCGATGTTGGCGGACGTGACGATCACGGATTCCAGACCCTGCGTCCGCATCGCGCTTTCGATACTTCCAAGGGCCGTGTTGAACGCCGCTAACCCGGTCCGCGCACGCGCCAGCCTGTCGCCTGACGGCGCGGACGGCGACGGTGAGCCGTGCAGCCGTATCGCGAAGCCCCCGGCCTCGATGGCGGCCGGACGAACCTCGCCGCTGAGCAGCGAGATCAGGCTCAGTTCGACCGCAAGATTCGCCATCTCGATGTCGGCCTTTTCCGGGACAGCCAGGCGCAAGTCCCGAATATCGACCTGCAAGGTCCCGAACCCGAGCGAAGCGCGCATGGCGGACGCGGAGAAAACGGTGCCCGGCGGAAGGTTTGACCTGACGGCACTCTCCACACGGCTCTTCAGGAAGTTGACGTCGTATGATCCGACCGACAGGACCAGCAGAAGTGCCGCTACGGCAACGCCTGCAAATTTGCCTAAACGGCCTGTCTGTCTCGATTTTCCCGGGAGTGCCCGCATGGCAGGTCACTATCAGGATTTGCTGAACCACTTGTTGATTGAATCGTTCAATATTCGAATATTCGCCTGAATATTCCGGGCGCTATCGCCGATGCCGGGTTCAGCTTCAGCGTCGGTGCGTTGATCGGGCCGAAGATCTGGTAGGTGATGCCGATCAGACCCTCCCGTTTGCGACCGCCGAGCAACTGGCCCAGTATGGGGATCGATCCCGGCAGATTGTTGATCCCGTAGGCCGGAACGATCGTTCCCGAAATGGAAAGGTTGCGCGCTTTCAGATCCAGCGTGCCCTTGCCGGTGGCTCCGACGACCGGGCCGCGCAGCGAAGCGTCGGAGAACACCAGCGCCTCGGCGCGTTTGACGAACGGAACCCTGAGCTTCGCGAAACTGATGTTCGTGGTGTCGATGACGATATCCGTCGACCTGACTTCCCGATCGGGATTGGACGACCGCCGTTCCGCCGCGGCCTGGTCGAAGGCATGTTCGTTCTGGACCCTGAAATTGGAAAGCGTCACATGACCCTGCCCGTCCGGCGCGTCGGCGGGCCCGCCGAACTCGAGAACCAGATCGCCGCCAAATGCCTTGTCGTATATATTGAGGAACCTCAGCAGCGCACCGCCATTGCCCGAGCGCAGATTGACCCTGCGTTGTTCCGCCTCCTCGCCGATCACCAACTCGATCGGCTGCGCGGTGCCGGTCCCCGCCTGCATCGAAATCGCCTGGAGGCGGCCATCATCGATCACCAGCGAGCCGGCTACCCCGGATAGCGCAACGCTGTTGTAGCCGCGCAATTGGGCGAGCTTGACTGAAATCGAATATCGCCCCTCCACCCCACTGAGGTCGGCATCGGCCGACTGGAGTTGCGTGATCAATCCGCGGGCATCGAAAGACGCTCCCGAAACTGACACCCGGTAGCCGTTTCCGGTGGTATCCAGTGAGACCGCGAAGTCGTCATCCTGCCTCAGCGCGATTTCACGCATATTGAGACTGGACAACTTTCCGTCCTGCCCGACCTCCAGTTCGCCGGCGGCCTGGAAGCCGTCGCCGGATATGATGATATTGCTGACCTCGGCGCCCTTTCCGGTACGCTTGATCCTTGCCTTGAAGGTGGCCGGGACACCGGCCCCCTTTTGCCAGCCCACGAAAGGCAGATTGATGGTCGCCGGTTCCAGGTCAATGGAGATGTCCTGGACGCGAGAATCAGCCTGCGGTGTCACGGATGCCACGACCGGGCCGCTCAGCAGCGATCCCAGGTCGATGCCCAGCTTCTTGCGCGCGGCTTCGTCCATGGTCAACTTGACCGTCGACTGGCTGTCCGCACCGCCGGAGGTCAGGTCGATCTTGGCCGGCATCCCGTCGATCTTCGCACTGCCGGCTACCGAGTAGGCGGCAGGCGTACCCTTGATCGCCAGATCGGCTGCCGAGATCAATTGACCGGTAATCGGTTCCTTGCTCGCAAATTCGGTCAGGCGCAGGTCGAAATCGGCGTCGACATCCTCAGGCCGTGCCCGCTTGGTCAGCGAGAATGCAGCCTTCAACGACAGCTCCGCTTCGCCCGACAGGGCCTCCGGAGAGATCCCGCGGTCCTCGGCAATGTTGAGCCGCCCGGCATTCGACAATTGGGCCAGCGCGGCCGCCGGGCCGGAAATGCCGAGGTCGAGGTAGCCGACCGGGTCGGGCTTGCCGAGGTCGGGAATTCGGAATTCGGTCTCGCCCACGCCGGCGGTTCCAAATCCGACGGCGGTCACCTCGGCCTGGTTGAGTTTGACGATGGCCGTGGCGTCGGCGAATTCAAGTGAACCGAACGCACTGCGCACAAGCGGCAGGTCACGGAGTGGGGTGAACAGGCCATAGCGAAACGGAACTTCGCCAATGAGCCCGTCCGGCGGCAGCGGCCGGCCCTTGCCTGCCCGCCCGAGATTTTCCTTTGGTAGCGCGATCTGAACAGTCCCTGGACCGAGCAGGGCCGACTTGACGTTTCTGTCGAACCAGGCCCGGGTCTTGCGTGCGAGTATCGGCGGCCATAGCGCGCGAACCATGCGGGCCGTGGTTTCCTCGACCTCGACCACGCCGGACAGCCCCGGCGCCGCGCCCTTGAAGCGGAAGCTGCCGACCGCCCGAAGCGCTCCTTCCGGCCCTGATATCGCGGCTTTCTGCAGGCGGATGGCGCCGCCGCCAAGGTCGATGTACCCAGCGGCGTTGCCCGCCTCCAGAACCACCGGCTCCTGGCCATCGCCGAACGGCGACAATTCCGTTTCGCCGAGTTCGAGCGCGTAGGTCATCGGCTCGCCGAACGAGCCAAACCCGATCTCGCCGCGGAATACCACATGCGTTCCGCCGAACCGGATATCGCTGCGCGCCAGTCGCAACGCATCGCTCGATGCGGAAAGTTCGAGGGCGAAGTCGACGCGGTCGATGATCGCGGCGTCATCGTCCACCATCGAAAGGTAGCCGGACCCCAGCGAGCCGTGCAGACGCGCAACATCCAGACCGCCGGTTTCGTCAAGCTGGATTCGCGCCTGGACTTCGGCAACCGCGTCATAGTAGGGGCGCCTGGCGGTATCGGTGATCGGCGGATAGACGAAGGCCGGCGGAAAATCCCTGATGGTGACATCGACGACCGGCCGGCTGTCGGCGTCGGCGCCCGGCACGATCAGCGCGGACCAGTCACCATGGGCCGAGCGAACCTCGGCGGAAATCGTGCCGGTGCCGCCTTCCGCCGGCCGCCAGCGCAGCAGGGAGACACGCAGCGGCAAGTCGGCGGCAAACGGCATCCGGTCCAGGGCCGGTCCCGAAATTTCGAGATCGGCTATGTCGACCGACCGGAGACCGGCGGCATCGAGCCGGCGGCTCAATCCCGCCGCCGCGCGTCCGAACCCGGCAAACGCCTGCCGCAGGAATTCGGCCCTCGACCCGGTCGGCTGTTGCACCGGCCGGCTGCTGACAGTCGCCGACAACCCTTCCGCCGTCAGGGAAACCGGCTCGACCGAGCCCATAAGAAGCGGCATGAACGCCAATTCGGTCCTGGCGCTATCGGCCTCGATGCGACCGCGGTCGCCGATATCGGCCGACATGCCCGATCCTTCGACGACCAGCGACCAGTCCGGCCCGAACCCGAAGCGCAAATCGGAAAGACTGATGTCGGACCCCGGCGGCATGTTGGAGCGCGCGACCGACACGAGGCGGTCCTTGAGGAACCCCGCGCTCAGTGTGCCGTTCGACATCTGGAATACAAGCAGGCCGCCGGCGATTACGATCGCAAGCGTCAATAACAGCACTGCGCGAAGTATGAATCGCAAAAACCGCATCAGCTATCTGTCTCGTCGGGCGCGGCTGTGGTTTTCGGTACCGCCTGTTCTATCTGGCCCTGCAGGAGCCTCATGCAAGCCGGTCGCGGTCCCGATACGTTCCACCCCTGTGGACAATACACGATTCAGGCTCCAGACCGATAGCGCGATCGGACAAGATCTGCGAACGGCGACCTGGCCGGGAACGGGACGATTTATAGCTGAAAGGATGGCGAAAATGGGAAGTGAAATTGGCGACGGCGACAAGGCGCCAGGCATCGATTTGCCGACAGACGGCGGCGGGCGGTTCCGCCTGGCCGACCACAAGGGCAAGCCCGTCGTCGTCTTCTTCTACCCGAAAGACGATACCAGCGGTTGCACGCTGGAAGCTATCGATTTCACTACGGCACAACCGGCCTTCGACAAAGCCGGTGTCGTGGTCGTCGGCATTTCGCCGGACAGCGTGAAAAAGCACGACAAGTTCAAGGAAAAGCACGATCTGGGCGTCATTCTGGCCTCCGACGAGGAGAAAAAGGTGCTCGAGGCCTACGGTGTGTGGGCGGAGAAATCCATGTACGGCCGCAAGTATATGGGTGTCGAACGCTCCACCTTCCTGATCGGCAAGGACGGCAAGATTGCCCGGACGTGGCGGAAAGTGAAGGTTCCCGGGCACGTCGACGAGGTGCTGGAGGCCGCCGGTTCACTTTAATGGTGAAACCGGGTTTACCTTAAGGTTGCGCAAACCGCTCGTTAACCTTTTGTTGCCACATTCGGCACAATTGGGGTTCGAAACGATCGGGTAACCATGGCGCGAGCGGCCGAAGAGGCAACGGGTATCAGGCGCGGACGCAAGGGTCCGACGCGCATCATCGTGGCACGTGGAGAGAATGTCCGGACGTACCGGCTGCGGCCGTGGCTGTTCGGCACGTCCGTCGCTATTCTCCTGCTTTTCCTTACCGCCTATATCGGCAGCACTGCGTACCTGATCTTCAGGGACGATGTGCTGACGGCGGCGATGGCCCGCCAGGTCGAGATCCAGTACGACTACGAAGACAGGATCGCGTTGCTGCGTTCCGAAATCGACCGCGTGACCAGCCGTCATATCGTTGAGACGCAATCGATCGAAGGCCAGGTCGCTTCGCTGATCGAGCGACAGGACAATCTCCGGCGGCAGCAGGTTCTTCTGGAAGACCTCGTCGAGCGCGCCCGCCACAAAGGCATCGGCTTCGCCAGCATCGTGACACCGACCCCCATGCCGCGGCCGGATGCCGCAGTCGCCGAGGTGCAGGACGGCGAAGAGGAAACGGCAGGTCCGGTCTTCCAGCCGGTGATCGATACGGCGCAATCCGCCGACCAGCCGATGGCATACGCCCCGGCGAGCGCGAGCGCGACCGGCAATCCGGTCGATGCTGTGCTGGGCGGCGGGCCGGAACAGCCGGCAATCAACGCCGACAAGGTCGAACCGGTGCTGAACGATCTGCGGTCGTCGCTTGACCGGTTCGAGCAGCTGCAGGCGATGACGGTCCATGCCCTGAAAATCGAATCGGCACGGGAAGCCAAGCGGCTCGCCGTGGCGATGCGGAACCTCGGCGTCAAGCCGCCTCCGGCCCCCCAGGGTCTTCTGGAAGGCACCACGGCCCAGGGCGGCCCGTTCATCGCGGCGGACGGCTCCAATCTGCTCAACGGCATGGTTACGATCCAGCACACGCTCCAGCATATCGACCTGTTGCGCGATTCCTCCACCGCCATCCCCGTTCGCAAGCCCCTCCCCGACATCCAGATCACCAGTTCGTTCGGCTATCGGGTGGACCCGTTCCTGAACAAGCCCGGCTACCATTCCGGCATCGACATGCGGGCTTCGGAGGGCACCCCGGTATCGGCAACCGGGTCCGGCAAGATCAGCCATGCCGGCGCCAAGGGCGGATATGGCCTCATGGTCGAGATTACGCACAGCGATGGCCTGAAAACCCGCTATGCGCATCTTTCCGCCATCAATGTCACGGTTGGACAGGTCGTCAATGCCGGTGAGACCGTGGGCCTTGCCGGCTCCACTGGCCGGTCGACGGGCCCGCATCTTCATTACGAAGCGGTACGCAACGGCGAGCCGGTCGATCCTGCCATCTTCCTCGCCACCGACATTGATACCTGATCAACCGGAGCTGTCGGCTTGAAACGTCCGGCCGACCGTCGGACAATACTGCGCTGGCATCCCTGGTTTTCGGCATGACAACCAACACGATCGACATCCTGTCGCAACTGACGGCATTTCCGACCGTCAGCCGTGATCCCAATATCGACCTGATCCGGTACGTGGCCGACCTTCTGGGCAAGGCGGGTATCGACCATACCATTATCCCCGATGCCGATGGCGGCAAGGCCAATCTCTACGCCACGGTCGGTCCCTCCGACCGGCCCGGCGTCATGCTGTCGGGCCACACCGATGTCGTACCGGTCGACGGCCAGGACTGGAGCCTGCCTCCGTTCGAACTGACGGAGCGCGACGGGCGCTTCTACGGCCGAGGCACGGCCGACATGAAAGGCTT
>DATHRP010000603.1:0-3265 GCA_035465195.1 Afifellaceae bacterium
ATCAGACGGCATACTGAGAGAAGCCCCGCTGGCCGATGCCAGCGGGGTTTTTTCATGCCGCAAAGCCGGACGGGGCCCGGTTCGACGTCGGGACGATGTCGGGGCGATGTCGGGGCGGGGGCGCCCGCCTCCATGCAGACCGGATCCGGTCTCGTTGCCGTGGCGCCAGAGCAAGCAGATTCACAACTCAGCCCGGGATCGCTCGGCCGGATTGGCCGCTCCTTTCACAATGCGGCAACCGTTCAGGCCGTATGCGAGTGCGACCCGTGTCGCGCAAGAAGCTGGATATGCGGTCGGATCAGTCGGTGTGGGCGGCAATTTCCGAAACGATCGCCGCGGCGATGGTTTGGACCGGGGTTTGCAGACCGGATGAGCGGAAGTCCATCCCGGTCGCAGAACCGGGTATTCCCGCGACCGGTCGATGGCCTGTCAGGAACAGAGCAGCCTGGACGCGGATATCGCCGAGCACAGCGTTGCAGAGCGACGGGCCCGTGCCGTCACCCGCGGCTATCCATGCAGACCCGATCATGGCAAATCCCTGCCCCGGCGCGGCCGCGCCGCCCGTCAGTCCGTGAACCGAAGACAATGTCTCCAGCACCATCCTGGCGACCGGTTCGGCCATCGCCACGTCGGCCAGCCTGCAATGGATGAGCGGAATCCGGCCATGCGCCTCCCCGATGAGCAGACGTTTCAGGATCGTTGCCCTGACCCGGTTCTTCGAACCGGTGCTGGCGTCGTGCATATCGAAAGACGGACGCTGGTTGACTTCCAGGATCACGCCGCCCGTCTCGCGATAGGATTTACCGACATCCGGAAGCAGGAAATCGATGCCGCAGATATCGAGCCCGACAAGCCGCGCCGCCTTCTCGGCGACCGCTATGTTGTCTGCGTGGGCGATATCCGTGACATCCTCGGCGGTGGCACCCACGGATAGCGAGGAAATGCCGCTGAGATCCGCCCGCTGGCCGGATGCGAGGACCGTCTGCGCGGTGAACCCCTGCCGGGCAAGCATGCGCATTGCGTCGGCGTCCAGCTCCAGCAACGTGTAGGGCTCCCAGGGGTCGGGCCCGCGCAGCGGGTTCTCGTTGGCTTTCTCGATCAGCTGTTCGATGGTCATCATGCCGTCGCCGACGACATGCGCGGCGTCGTGCCGTGTAACGTGGGCCATCCTGCCGCCGACGATGAGGAACCGATGGTCGATACCCTTCAGGAACGGTTCGACGATGACGCTCCTCGAATGTTCCCTTGCATAGTCGAGCGCCGCCGCGAATTCCTCGTCGCTCGCGATATTGCCCGTGACGCCGCGGCTCTCGCTCGAACTCAAAGGCTTCACGATGACCGGGTATCCGTATTCGCGCGCGGCCTGAAAGGCACAGTCGCGGGACCTTGTGACGGTCTGGAGCGTATGCGGCAGGCCGTGGGTCTTGAGCAATGCGTTGGTGCGCTGCTTGCTGTTGGCGATCCGGGCTGCGACATACGATGTCCGCGCCGTGCGGGCGCCGCGATACAGAGCCATGCTCGCGCCGTATCCGAACTGGAACAATGTCCTGTCGATCCAGAATGCGCGTTTGCTGACCGGCAGGCCGTGGGCCTCGGCGATCACGGGGATGCTCCTGGAGGCCGTGACGTCCCCGAACACGGGATCCGGCGCAGACGGGGCGGGCCGCAGGCCCAACTCCGCCGCGAGTTCGGCGAACAGCGGCTCCACATCGTCGCCTGACCGGGCCACCCGGAGGCTTTCACGCCCGGCTATCCCCTCCAGGATCGCACAAGCCGGCGCCTGGTCGGGATCGTCGTTCTCGAACCGGACCACGTGGGAGCAATAGTCGATGCCGCATCCCAGGTCGACAATATCGGCGGACGGAGCGTTGACGATCAGGACGTCGCAATCCGGGTCGGCCAGCGCTGCATCGATATCGTACTGCCAGTCGTCGGGGCGTGCCCAGGCATCGATCAGCTCGGCCGATCTGCCGCCGTCGGCGAACCGGCCGGCCAGTCCGGCGGCCAGCCGGTCATTGTCGGAGTCGAGAATGAAGATCACCGGGATCCGGCCGTTCCCCGTCGGGAACAGGGTATCGACGATCGCCGATCCGATATCGTGCCTGCCGTCCGGATCGGCCGCCAGGTGCACCCTGAGGCCTGGCCGGTAATTGACCTCGCAGATCGCGCCGCCTGCCTCGTAATAGGGTCGGCTGATATCGGGCGTGATGAAATCGACACCGGCGACATCGAGACCGATGGCGAGGGCAGCGCGGACCGCCATATCGGCATTGTCGGGATGGACGATTCCGGTGAGATCCTCGGCGGTGCCGCCCTGCGACCAGTTCGCGGTCTTGCGGAGTTCGGCCGTTTCCCCCTCGTCCAGGACCGTGGCGAGCATGACGCCCTGGTCCTTGAGGATCCGCTTCAGTTCGTCGTCGACCTCGATCGGCAGCGCGATTCCCGGGTTCTCGGCCCTGCGTGCGTTCTCGATACCGATCAGTTCGGCGACGGAATGTATCCCGTCCCCGGTCACCCGGGTGGGACAGCGGCGCGCGGCCGCCACGAGCCTGTCGCCGACCACCAGCAGACGGATATCTTCTCCGGGTATGAACTCTTCGACGATAACGGCTTCGTGGATCCTGCGCGCCTTTTCGTAGGCGTCGGCAAGCTCGCGCGCGTTCCGGACGCCGACGGTGATGCCGATGCCCTTGTGACCGATGGCGGGCTTGACGACTACGGGGTAGCCGATTTCGGCCGCCGCCGCCGAGGCGGCGTCCCGATCCTCGACCTGGACGGCCCGCGGGGCCGGGACGGCGTGCGAGCGCAGGATCTCGTTGGTCAGCGATTTCCGCCGCGCAATATCGTATCCGAGGGCCGACAGGTTGCCGGTGATGGTCGCTATGATCCGCTTGCGGTGGCGACCATGCCCCAGCTGGTAATAGCGAATATCATCCCGCCACATCCAGGGAATGCCGCGCGTCTCGGCAGCCTTCAGGCTGACGGCCAGGGACGGCTGGAAGGCGTCTTCGTCAAGCTCGGACAGGTAGGAGCGGAGCTTTTCGACGGGCTCGTACTCCGGTGCGTTGAACAGATCGAGGAGCGTATCCAGGGCATGGAACACTTCCGACTTGCCGGGATATGGCACCGCGACCGCGAAGCCGCTGTCATCGCATTCCAGCAATTCGGGCCGGGTATTCGTGCCGGCGATGACCCCCTGCTCCAGAACGGCCAGAAGCGCGGCCGCGAATATTGAAACGGGCGTTGCCGGACGTGATGACGCCTC
>DATHRP010000604.1:0-4085 GCA_035465195.1 Afifellaceae bacterium
GTGCGCGTGTACATCGAGCCCTTCTCCGGGTCGAACGGCGCGTCGGAGGCGAACATCACCCTGTCGTCGCCGAAGAATTCCAGCGCGTGCTCGATCGCCTTGCGCGAGCCGAACGAGGCGGTGTCGGCGTAGAACTCCCTGAAGTATTCCAGGTGCGGTCGTTTCAGCGCCTCGCGCACGGCGGCAAGGTCGCGGTCGGTCGTGCGCTTGCCCATCTGGTCCCAGCCGGGCCCGACCCGGCCCTCGAAGAACGGCACCATGGCGCCGGCGTGGTGGGTGATCACCTTGAGCCCCGGATACTTGTCGAAGATACCGGAGAAGACGAGGCGCGCCATCGCGGCGGACGTCTCGTAAGGCCAGCCGAAGGTCCACCAGATCTCGTACTCGGAGCGATCCTCGGTCAGATAGTCCGGAAAGTTCTGGCCGCGCGCCGGATGCAGCCAGACCGGCTTTCCGGAGGCGCTCATATAGTCGAAGAACGGCTCGAACTCCGGCAGGTCGAGCGGCTTGCCGGAAACGTTGGTGAAGATCTGCATGCCGGCGGCGCCAAGCTCCTCCACGGCGCGGCGCGATTCCTCCACCATTCCCTTCGCGCTGTTCATCGGCGCGGTGCCGATGAAGCCCGGGAAGCGTTCCGGATATTGCGCGCAAAGTTCGGCCATGGAATCGGAACCGATGCGGCTGAGCTCCGACGCCTTGTCGCCGTCGGCGAGCTTCTCCAGCGGCGGCGAGGCGAGCGACAGGACCTGCATGTAATCCGGCCCGAACATGTCCATCACCTCGAACCGGCGGTCGAGGTCGGTCATCATCGGCACCGCGCCGCTGCGCAGCGTGATGTCGGTCATCTCGCCGATATGGTCGATAAGCGCCTTGAAGAAGGGCTGCGGCCAGATATGGTTGAAAATGTCGATCTTCTTCATGGTCCGTCCCATCCCCTCTGTTTCACGGGCCCTTCTGTTTCGCGACCGCGCCGGCCGGGCGCTTGCGCATGACCTCCAGCACCATCAGCGCGAGGCCACCGCCGACGCCGGCGATGTCGCTGAGGAGCGCCCCGGAAAAGGCGGTCGCCGGCACCAGCGCCATCAGCCCGCAGAGCGCGAAGGCAACGCGCAACGGCGCGGAAAGCCGGTCGACGAAATAGCCGGTCAGCGCCGCAGAGACCAGCCAGACGCCGAGCCCGGCGGTGACGACGGCAAGTGCGATGTCGAACGGCGCGCCGACCATGATCAGGGTTGGCGAGAAGGCGAACAGCACGGGGATCACGTAGGCCGACCAGCCGAACTTCATCGCCGCGAAGCCGGTCGGCATCGCCTCGGCCTTCGCGACGCTGGCAGCGGCGAAGGCGGCGAGCGCGATCGGCGGCGTGATCATCGACATCATCCCGAAATAGAGCACGTAGAGGTGTGCGGCCATCGGCTCGATGCCAACCTGGATCAGGGCCGGCGCGACGAGCGCGGCGAGCAGGACGTAGACCCCCAAAGTCGGCAGACCCATGCCGAGCACGATGCAGACCAGCGCCGACAGCGCAAGCAGCGCCACCGGACTGCCGCCACCGATCTTCACCAGCGCGTAGGTCAGGTTGAAGCTGAGGCCGGTGACGTTGAGAACGCCGATAACGATGCCGGACGCCGCGGAAATCAGGATGATCTCGACCACGGCATGGCCGGTGGCCGGAAAGGCATCAAGGAGCGCGCGCAGTTTCGGGCGGGCGCCGGCATAACCGAAAGCAAGTGCGGTGACGACCACCGACAGGCAGCCGAGCAAAGCCGCACGCTCCGGCTGCCAGCGCAGCCCAAGCAGTGCGTAGATCAGGATCGCGAAGGCGAGCAGGAAATGCAGGCCGCGATTGACGGTGCGCGCCGGCGGTATCTCGGATTCCGGCACCCGCGATATGCCGAGCCGCGCGGCCTCGAGGTCGGCCTGGATGAACAGGGCGACATAATAGAGAACGGCCGGGATCAGCGCCGCCAGGACGACCTGCGAATAGGGTACGGCCAGGAACTCCGCCATCAGGAAGGCGGCCGCGCCCATCACCGGCGGCATGAGTTGGCCGCCGGTGGAGGCGACCGCCTCGATCGCACCCGCCTTGTGCGCCGGATAGCCGTCGCGCTTGATCATCGGGATCGTCACCACGCCGGTGCTGACCACGTTGGCGACGGCCGAGCCGGAGACGGAGCCGAACAGGCCGGAGGCGAGCACCGCGATCTTCATCGAGCCGCCGCGGAAGCGGCCCATGGCGAGCAGCGAGGCGTCGGTGAAGAAGCCGGAGCCGCCCGTCGCCGCCAGCAGCCCGCCGAACAGGATGAAGGCGATCACCACAGTGGAAGCCACCGACATCGGGATACCGAGAATGCCGTTGATGTCGAAGGCCATGTAGCCGGCGAGCATCTGCCACGGCTGCGCCCTGCCCTGCAGACGGCCCGGCACGTGATCGCCGAAAAGTGCGTAGACCAGGAAGGCGGCGACGATGATCACCAGCGCCCAGCCGGTCGAACGGCGGAGCGCCTCCAGCAGAAGCAGGACGACGACCAGTCCGGGGATCCAAGCGCCGGCCGGCCGCGAGAATATCAGGTTGACGAGAACCGGGTAGCGGACGGCGATCCATATGCACGCAGCGAACCCGGCCAGCGCCGCCAGGCAATCGTACCACGGCACGACCGACCGCTTCGCACCGCGCCGCGCCGGCAGCGTCAGGAAAGCCGCCGGCACCGCCAGTGCAAGGATCGATGCGAGGAACTGCTGCGGATAGGGCGCGTGGCCGAAATACCGCAGCACGTTCAGCGCCCAGAAGGCGGCGGCGAGCGTCAGGCAGGCCGCCAGCCCGTTGGCAAGCGGCCGCGCGACGGACGCCGGAAGGCCCGGTGGTTCCCGGCGGCCGTCCGTCCGCTCAAGCGCCTCGTCCATGCGCCGCCATTTCCCGGTTCAGGGCCTTCTGCCGGGCCCTATAGCAGACCGACCTCCTTGAAGAACTTCACCGCGCCCGGATGGAACTGGGAGGGCGACACGTCGCCGGCCATGTCCTGCGGATTGAACGCGCGGAACGGCGGGAAGGACTTGCCGAGCACCTCCTTGCCCTCATAGAGCGCCTTGGCCATGGCGTAGACCACGTCGTCCGGCGCCTTGGCATGGGTGAATACCACCTGCGGATAGGCCATGTACCAGGCGGTCTCCGTAACGCCGGGCGTCGAGCCGCCCTTGATCTCGGTGAAGAAGGCGACCGGCCAGTGCTCGCGGATGAGTTTCAGGTTCTCATCCGTGTTCTCGATGGACAGCGCGCGCAGGCCGCCGACGGCGGCATCCGCCTCGCGCACCTTGCCGGCGCCATGGGCGAAGATGAAGCCGACGGATTCACCGGCGATGAAGGCGTCGGCGCCGGCCACGACGCTCGCCACGTTGACCGATTCCATGTCGGCGCGCGTCATGCCGGCCGTCGCGTACATGGCGTCGAGCTGCGGAATGATCGTCTGCTGCGCGGTGTAGCCGTCGACCATCGGCTTGCCCTTCAGGTCGGCGATGGTCTTGATGTCGGAGTCCGCGCGCACGAAGATCGCCTCGCGCAGCGGCATGATCCGGGCGACGATACGCAGGTCCGGATTGACGCTGCCGGAGAACCATTCCTTGCCCTCCAGCGCGTAGTTGACCTCCTGCAGGTTGGCGACGCCGAACTCTATGCCGCCGGAGGCGACGAACGGCAGGTACTGGTTCGGGCTGGTCGCAGGCTGGATGGTTGCGTTGAGCCCGGCCTCGTTGGCCGCGTTGGCCACCGCCGTGCCGATATTGTGGAACAGCGAACCGGGATTCGAGGTGGCGATGCCCACCGACTGGGCCTGCGCGGCCCCTGCAAACGCGACGGTCGCGGCAAATGCCGCGCTCCTGATCAAGGCATTCATGGATTTCCTCCCATGCACGGTGCTGAATCGGCAGATTTCTTGTCTTGGGCCCAAAAAGCGGGCCGGTCCCGTCACGGCATAAAAGCACAATGCCGGATTGAACGGAACGGGTTTGGCGTATGGCGGTAATACCGGGGCGGTGTTTGGACGACGGTAATCCCTAATTTAGACGCGCCGAGTCGATTCCGACTGCGG
>DATHRP010000605.1:0-5427 GCA_035465195.1 Afifellaceae bacterium
CTTTCAGCGCATGCTGCGCTGGGCGCGCTGGCTTCACCAGTTCAATCCGGTTACGCGCTCTGCGTCGAACGCACGCCACCACTACGATCTCGGCGAACCGTTCTACAGGCTCTTTCTCGACAGCGACATGAACTATTCGTGCGCCTATTTCCGCAATCCGGATCAGGAAACGCTTGAGCAGGCACAGCAGAACAAGCTGCGGCTGATCGCCCGGAAGCTCGACCTGGAGCCCGGCATGCGCGTCGCGGAAATCGGTTCAGGCTGGGGCTCGCTGGCGATCCACCTGGTACAGAACCATGACGTCCATGTGACGGCGATCAATGTCGCAACCGATCAGCTTGCGACTTCGCGGCGCCGCGCCGAGGCGGCCGGCGTGCTCGACCGCATCACGTTCCTGGAACGGGACTATCGCGATCTGGACGGGCAGTTCGACCGCGTAGTCTCGGTCGGCATGATGGAGCATGTCGGGGCGCCGCAGTTCGACGCCTATTTCGGCAAGGTGCGGGATATCCTGAAACCGGACGGTTATGCGCTCATCCACGCCATCGGAACGAATATCCCGCCTGGCGCGAGTTCGCCGTTCATCCGCAAATACATCTTCCCCGGCGGTTATACGCCGGCCATGTCGGAAGTCTTCGCCTCGGTCGAGCGCTGCGGCCTGTGGGCCGCGGACTGCGAGTTTCTGCGGTTGCACTATGCGTGGACGATCGATCACTGGCGGCGGCGTTTCGAGGCCAACCGGGACCAGGCGCGGGAACTCTATGACGAGCGCTTCTGCCGGATGTGGGAATTCTACCTGAACGGTGTTGAATTCGGGTTCCGGCACGGATCGTCTATGGTCTTCCAGATCCTCCTGTCGAAGGTCCGCGACGCCGTTCCGGTCTGGCGCGACTACATGCTTGGCTGGGATCATTCCGACGAGCGGATGCGTCGCCGCGCTTCCGGAGCCAGGCGGATTGCCTGAACGCGGCATCTTCACGACCGATCTGGACGGCAACACGCTGGAACTCGTGGCCTACGACCGTTCCCTTCTGATGGAATGAACCGATTTGCCGGACCGGGAGAGCCCATCAATTCCTTCTTCGATCGTGCGGACGTAGGCGGCTGCTTCGAGCCTTCCGAGCCCCTTGCCGAGACGGGCAAGCCGGACGGCCGGCCCGACGCCGGCCGGGCCCCTGAGCGCCTGGCGAATGGAGTCTTCGATCAGGTCGGTGGCGGGGCTTCCGAGAAATTCACGCAGACGTTCCGCGATATCCGTCGCCGCGGGGCCTGCTTTGAAACTCGCGAAAGTCAGCGGTACGGATAGACCGTCTATCACCACAACCGGACGCGTCTTGACGGTGTTGTCGCTTGCGCTGGAACGGCTGTCCGCCGCGATGACGACGGCCTCGATGCGGTCAAGCGGTTCCCGACGGTCCAGCACCGGCTTCCCCCGGCGGGTCTGGACGATATGGAAACTGTTCGCTGCGCGATCGAAAACGGCGTGGCTGTCGACATCGACATAATCAGCGAGTTTCCAGAATCCGGCGGCGACGACCAGAACAACGGCCACCGGCCAGGCCGCGCCGGTGACCAGGGCGTTGACAAGGACTATGATGACGATCGCCGACAGGAAGAGCCGTACCAGCCGTGTCAGGCGCCTGTCGCGGTCGGAGAATTCATAACTGTCCGGTGATATCTGCTTCAGTTCCATGACGTGCTGCCGGTTTCATCGGTGATTCCCGCGGATGTCGATCTGGACGGGTTCCGCCCGCGTTTGGTTCAATAGGCCGTCATGGAAAAGGATAACAGCCGGATTTCCCGGCACGTCACGATTTCAGGCCGCGTCCAGGGTGTCGGTTTCCGGGCATGGGTAAAGCGGACGGCCGACGCATTCGGCGTTTCCGGCTGGGTTCGCAACTGCGCGGGCGGCGAGGTGGAGGCGGTATTTTGCGGACCGGAGCCGGCAGTCACAAGGATGATCGCGGCGTGTCGCGACGGGCCTGAATGGTCCAGCGTTCGGGAGGTGCGCGTGGTTAACGCGCAGGAGCGCCACAGCGGCGGGTTAACCATCGTCCGCGATCGCTAAAATTGCCGATGGTGGATTAACGTTTCGTTAAGCTACACTGCCTGCGGACGGAGTGCGGAGGTGGTGATGCGTAAAAGCACTGCGAAAGCGATTGCGCTGCAGCGGCAGCGGGACGTCTTCTGGACAGCGGCGACGGTATTTCTGGTCGGTTTCCTGGTGATTTTCATGGCCGGAGCCCGAGCGGCCGTGGGTGATGTCCCGGCGGCGCTTCAGCCGGACACTCAGGCGGACGAGATCATCACCGGCTCCATCCCGCCGGGCGCCACCGGCGCAACGGGCGTGCGGATGCAGTTCGTGCAGGTCGGCGGTCCGCGCGACGGCCACGTCAAGGTGGTCCTGACACCCGACGACAGGGCGTTGACCATGGAGGAGGCGCGATCGGCGGTGCGCCAGGC
Source organism: Afifellaceae bacterium (assembly GCA_035465195.1). Classification (GTDB taxonomy): domain Bacteria; phylum Pseudomonadota; class Alphaproteobacteria; order Rhizobiales; family Afifellaceae; genus CAMYKZ01. The sequence goes on from DATHRP010000605.1 coordinate 2,464, forward strand.
GTTTCTGGAGACGCTGAACGATCCCGTGTTCATGGACGATCTGAAAATCGTCACGATCGTCGTTCACCGGTTCCCCGACACGGTTGATCCTTCGGTGGATATCCAGGTGCGCTTCCAGGCCCAGGGCAGGGGCCAATGGTTGATCAGCGGAGACTGATGGCCGGCCGTTTTCCTAACCGCCTCCGCCCGGACCGAAGATCGTATCGAACTCATCGCGCATGACGGCGTCGACTTCCGGCATCGAAACGATGATACCGAGATCCGCGAGGCTGGTGACGCCATAGTGGGAAATCCCGCACGGCACGATGCCCGAATAGTGCGACAGGTCCGGCTCGACGTTCAGGCTGATGCCGTGGAAGCTGACCCAACGGCGCACGCGGATGCCGATCGCGGCGATCTTGTCTTCGGCCGGCCTCCCCTCGGCGAGCGGCGGCTTGTCCGGGCGCGCGACCCAGACCCCGACACGGCCTTCGCGGCGCTCGCCGCGGACATTGAAGCGGGCGAGAATTGCGATGACCCATTCCTCGAGGGCCGCGACATAGCGCCTGATATCGGGTTCGCGGGCATTGAGATCCAGCATGGCGTAGGCCACGCGCTGCCCGGGTCCGTGATAGGTGTACTCGCCCCCTCGGCCGGTCCGGTAGACCGGAAAGCGCGTGGGATCCGTCAGATCGCCGTCATCGGCACTGGTTCCGGCGGTGTAAAGCGGTGGATGTTCCAGCAGCCAGACGCATTCCGGCGCCTCGCCCGCCGATATTGCCGCCACCCGGGCTTCCATGGCCGCCACGGCCTCGGGGTAGGCGACCGGTTGGTCGCTGATCAGCCACTCGACCGGTGAATCGATGCGCCGGGCGAGACGGGCGCCGGGCGGACGATCCAGGCCGGGGGCGGGGTTTGCTTCCATGGCTCCTGTTTCGGACATTCGCCAGTCGAGGTCAAACCGGGAAACGCAAACAGGACCCTTGTGATCGCGTCTGCCATTTGCTAAATGACCGCGCGCCGGCTGGTCCGGCTGAAATTAGCGGTCGTGGCGGAATTGGTAGACGCGCAGCGTTGAGGTCGCTGTGGGGTAACACCCGTGGAAGTTCGAGTCTTCTCGACCGCACCAGAGGTATCGTGAATAGAGCGGCTCCGGGTCCTCCCGTGAGCCGCTCTTTGCATTCCGATCCGGCCCCTGCCTCTTCTCCGTATCGTCGGTACGCGCTAGACAATGGTGAGTCGCAAGCGCGGAGAGGGTATGGAGAACGAGACGATCGAGCGGGAAGCGGTTGAGTCCGAGACGGCGGGCGGGACCAAAATACGCGACGAGGACGACGCTCTGGATTCCGGTTTCGTCCTCCGCGTTTCGGAGGCCGTGGAGGCCGAGGAAGTCGCGACCCTCCGCGAACTCGTGTCCGATCTCCACGAATCCGATCTCGGCGACGTTCTGCAGGCGCTTCCGGCGGAGAGTCGTGACGCGCTGGTCAGGCTGCTAGGTGACGATTTCGACTGGATCGCGCTGACCGAGGTCGACGATGCGGTCCGTGACGAGATTCTCGAGTCGATCCCGAACGAGGCCATCGCCGAGGCGGTCCGCGAGCTCGATTCCGACGATGCTATCGACCTGCTGGAAGACCTCGACGACGATGATCGGGCCGAGATCCTTGGCCATATCCCGATCGCGGAACGCATCGCGATTGAGCGCAGCCTGGATTTTCCCGAGGAGTCCGCCGGGCGCCGGATGACCAACCGGTTCATCGCGGTGCCGCCGTTCTGGACGGTCGGCCAGACGATCGATTTCATGCGCGAGCACGAGACCCTTCAGGACGAGTTCACCGAACTCTATGTCGTCGATCCGCGCTTCAAGTTCCTCGGCACCGTGGCGCTGGACCGGCTGCTCAGGGCGAAGCGCCCGGTGACGATCAGCGAAATCATGGGCGAGGTGGCCCATTCGGTCGATGCCGAGGACGACCAGGAGGACGTGGCCCGCCTGTTCGAGCGCTACAACCTGCTTTCGGTCGGCGTGGTCGACGACAGCGACCGGCTGGTCGGGGTGATCACCATCGACGATATCGTCGATATCATCGAGGAGGAGGCCGACGAGGATATCAAGCGGCTGGCCGGCGTCGGCGATGAAGAGATCACCGACAGCTTCGTCGGGGCGGTCCGGTCGCGCTTCTTCTGGCTGCTTGTCAACCTCGGTACGGCGGTGCTCGCGTCCTTCGTGATCGGACTGTTCGATGCGACCATCCAGCAGATGGTGGCGCTCGCCGTGCTGATGCCGATCGTCGCGTCGATGGGCGGCAATGCGGGCACGCAGACGATGACTGTCGCGGTGCGGGCGCTCGCCACCCGCGAGATCGAAACCATAGATACCATGAAGTTCATCAGCCGCGAGACGCTTGTGGGGCTCGCCAATGGCTTGCTTTTCGCCGTCGTCACCGGCCTGGTCACCTATTTCTGGTTCGACAGCGCCCAGCTTGGCGGCGTCATAGCCACGGCCATGGTCATCAACATGGTTTCCGCCGGCCTTGCCGGAATCCTGATCCCCCTCGGCCTCGAACGGGCGGGGGCCGACCCGGCAATCGCCTCCAGCGTCTTCGTGACGACGGTGACCGATGTCGTGGGTTTCTTCGCTTTTCTGTGGCTGGCGGCTTGGTGGTTCGGGCTGGGCTAGCCGGAAATGAAAAAATATTGCAGTTTTAACGAAGTCTAAACGTTAACCGGAGATGAATGGGCAACCGCGTATCAGGTGCCGATTGTTGTTCCATGGCCTTTTCCCATCTCTTCCGAGCATTTGCTTTCGCCTGCTGCCTGGCCGGCCTCGCCTCGTGCAGCGGCTATACTGCGAGTGACTACGCCCCGTCCCGCTACGGTCCGAGCGACGAAGTGCCGTCGGGCTTCGGCGTGCACGGCATCGATATCTCCAAGTACCAGGGCACGATCGACTGGCGCGAAGTGCGCCGCGGCGGCGTCTCGTTCGCC
>DATHRP010000606.1:0-1660 GCA_035465195.1 Afifellaceae bacterium
TGCCCTATAGCGTATTTGGCCTTCCGGCATCGGAAGACGTCGAAACTGGCGACGAGTTGGGCGATTTGTCGTTTGAAGAAGCTCAAGATGCGTTAGCGACTATGCAGGATTATTCAGCAACAGTGCTCGAACTCGCGGCTACGATTCATTGGCTGTCGTTTGTCGAACATGTCGATGATTGGCGTGCGGAGCTTACTCGAAGGAAGGGCGTCAAGGCGGACGAGGGTCGTGCTGACGAAGCAGTGCAACTCTTAACTCATTTGGGATTGCAGCCAGAAGATTAGTCGATCAGTCTCAGCACTCCGGTCGGTAAAGAACCACCCCCTACCTTGCACACCCGATACAATGGCTCGCCGCCGGGTCGATCTCCAGCCGCTTGTGCGAAATCTCTTCCCCGCATTCGACGCAGTAGCCGTATTCCCCGTCCTCGATCCGGTGCAGCGCGGCGACGATCTTCTGCACTTCCAGCGCGCGGGCGCGTTCCGACGCCTCCGCCATGGCCTGGCGCTGCATCGCGTCCATGCGCGACAGGCGGCCGACGGCCTGCTGGTCGAGCTCGACCGGGGCGCGGTCGCCCTCGGCGATGGTCGACAGCGCCTCGATCTCCGCCTTGAGCGCGAGCAGCCGCTTTTTTGCCTTGGCCATGTCCGGCGGCATGGTGCGTTCCCTGTTCTGGCCCGGGGTCTTTCTCCGGGTCTTGTTGGGACCGATATCAATGCAGCGTAGCGCGAAAACGCCGCATCGCCCAAACGAAGGTCCGCCGGGACGGTGCGAATCGGTATAATCGTGCGGCAACCGGAGGGCTTCCCATGCAAATCCTGATCGCGGGGCTGCTGATCTTCATGGCCGTGCACTCGGTCCGGATCTTCGCCGACGACTGGCGCGAGAGCCAGATCGAGCGGATCGGCAAGCGGCGCTGGACGATGATCTATACCTTCCACTCGCTGTTCGGGCTGGTGCTGATCGTCTGGGGCTACGGCCTCGCCCGCGAGGCGCCGGTGGTGCTGTGGGACCCGCCGCTGTGGGGCCGGCACCTTGCGCTCCTGCTGATGGCCGTCTCGTTCTTCCTGTTCGCCCAGAGCGGCGGCCCGCAGGGGCCGATCGTCGCGCGCATCGGCCACCCGATGATGGCGGCGACCGGGATCTGGGGCGTCGCGCACTTGTCTGCCAACGGGACGCTGGCCGACCTGCTGCTGTTCGGCTCGTTTGTCGCCTGGGCGGTGCTGGCCTTCAGGGCGGCCGTCCAGCGCGACAGGGCGGCCGGAATCGTCCGCGAACCGGCGGGCTGGATGGCCGATATCGGGCCGGGCCTCGCCGGTCTCGGCCTGTGGGCGATCTTCGTCTGGAAGGTGCACGCCTTCCTGTTCGGGGTGAGCCCGCTCGGGTGAGCGTTTTCGCCGCTTAATCGGGCCGGATAAGGGGCGGTATATGATTGCGCGCGGCAATCGAAGCGGCTAGGGTCCGCGCCGCCCGGCCAGACAAGACGCAGAAGCGAAAACGACATCGATGACGGACGACGACCGCAGGACAGACCAGTTCATTCGCGAGGTTGACGAGGAGCTTCGCCGCGAGCAGTTGCACACGCTGTGGCAGCGGTTCGGCAACTATATCATCGCCGCGTGCGTGCTGGTGGTCGTCGTCACGGCCGGCTTCAAGGGCT
>DATHRP010000607.1:0-1726 GCA_035465195.1 Afifellaceae bacterium
GGCCATGGACAGGTCGCCTGCCTGTTGACGATTCAGGCTCGCCAGGCTGACTTCGCGGCGGAGCATTTGCCGTGCCAGGATGCGTCCAAGTTCCACGCGCGCTTCCCGGTAAGCCGCCTGGATTTCCATGCGGATTCGCAATTGCGCCGCAGCGGCCGCGGTGCGCTGCGCGCCAATGGCATTGCGGAGCGAGACGATATCGTTGCCGATCTGGAAAACGCCGAACATCGTGTTGATGATGACCGGGACATACGAAACGTCGAACTCCCGGGCGACTGCGTAGCGGTCGTTTCCGATGGCGATGGCCGCGCCGCGGGCGAAGTCCAGCTCGCGCTGTTCCGCGCGCTCCGTGGCGATACCGCTGACGGTTCCGATGATCGTCCCGCCCGTACCGACCGCTGCCGAAATGCCGGCGCCGATGGCCCCGCCCCACGCGCCGACGGGCATCGTGACCGCCGATGCCATCAAGAGGGCGACGGAATGATCCCATTCCGCGACGGCCTTTTGCTCCGAGAATGAAGCGCCGATCAGCGCAAGGGCGTCCATGTGCGCACGTGCCCGGCGATCGGCCACCCAGTTCCTGCAGCGTCCGCCGGTCAGCGCCGCCGCGGCACCCAGGCGATCGGATTGGTCGGGGTCGGGGCATCGCATCAGGACGGTCTTTGCCCGTTCGATCACGTTGCGCATGCCGAGGCCGGTGAGGATCAGCATGTCCTCGACATCGCAATCCTCAGGCTCGGCCGCGAGCGCTATGGCCTGCTCGATGTTACGCTTCATGAGCCCGAGCGCTTCGCGGGTCGCGGAAAGCTGGTATGCGATCAGGCCGGCGCCGCCGAGCCCGTAGCGGCGCTCCAGGATGCCGTCGTAGAATGTCTGCGGGAAAAAGATCTGCGCCCCGTCGGGTCCGGTGACTTTCAGATCGTCCCAGGGCGTGCGCCCGCTCATCACGCGCTCGATCGTTCCGCGGAACCCGCGGATATGGCCATCGCCGACGAGTTCGTCGAGCAGGCGGCGCTGCTCCTTCAGGGCGTTGACCAGCGCGCGCCGCGTCAGGATCATCGCACCGTGCTGGCCGACGGAAATGTCGACGTTCAACCGGAATACCGCATCGTCGCGGCGACCGGGAACCGACTCCTTGCCCCACCGGCTTCCGATCTTCGACAGATCCCACGCATCGTTGTCGAGCCAGCTGATCAGGAGATAGCGGTTGATCGATTCGGCAGGCTGACGGGCAAGGTCGTCGATCGCCGCGCCGGCCGACGGGATGTCGTGGCAGGCAGCGGCGTCGCGCACGGCGCGGTCCCAGAAAAATGCCGGCTCGCCGTCGCTGACGGCCGCCATCAGCTGCGCCTCGCCCGGATGATCGACGATCAGGGCCGTGGCTGCCGGCGGACCCGCGATGAGCATGCCGGCGTCCAGGCCGAGCGTGGCGGTCAGGCGATCCCCGGAATAGGCGCCTATCCGGATCGCGCCGTCCGGCAATTCGTCGTCCTCCATCGGGTCGGCGATGCGGATCGGACCGGTCCGGTAGACGAGCGGATCGTCCTCGGTGCGGAACGCCGGAACCCGGCGGGTCTCGCCGAAGATCAGGGCGCGCTCGTTGAGCGAGAGGAGCAGCGGGATTTCCGCATAGGGCAAAGGCCGCGCAGGGCGGATTTCGAAATAGACCGTCTCCGGCCGCATCAGCACGTCGGTCGCTTCCGGCTGGAAACCGACATCGGAGGCC
>DATHRP010000608.1:0-3297 GCA_035465195.1 Afifellaceae bacterium
CGCTGTCCGTAGCCGTCGATCAACCGGAGAAGCCGGTTACCGGCTTCCTCGACAGAACCCGAATTGTCGACTTCGCAGGCATCCGGCCCTAGATCGTGATCGATCACGGCGCGGTCCAGCCGCGCCCTGACTTCGCCTGCGCTCTCCCGTCTACGCACCGCCAGTCGCTGGGCAAGGATGTCTGGGGCGACTGTCAGATGGACGACACGCAGCTTGCTGAAACGCTTGCGGATGGCAGGGAGTGCCTGGCGCGAACCGTTGGCGATCGCAATTCCGCCCCGGCGGATATGATCATGCGCCATGGCCGACAGCCCGTAGTGCAGGCCATGGGCTGTCCAGGTGACGGCGAAACGACCGGCCTCCGCTGCAGCCTCGAACTCGGCGACACTCATCGTGTCATGGTCCTCCAGGCCGGCATCCGCCTCTCTGGTAACCGTGCGCCGCACGAACAGGTATTCAGGCCGCCCCTCAAGTTTTTCGCGCAACCAGTTGATCAGGGTATCTTTTCCGGATCCGCTCGGTCCGACGATCACGACAAGCACGCCCGCGCCGCTTCTGACCCCGGCCATCACGCCACCCGGCGGCCCTCGCGCCAGACGCCGCGCACCACCGGCACGCCGTCCCGGCGCCTGACCCGAACCAGGTCGGCGCGCAGGCCCTCGGCGATACGGCCTCGGTCGTCGAGTCCGACGGTGCGCGCCGGCGTCGCCGTCACCATGGCGATTGCCCGCGGCAGGTCGATGGTCTCGACCGTGTCGGCCAGAACGAACGGGGCGTGGATCAGGCTGAACGGCACATAGTCGGACGACAGCACGTCGAGCACGCCGATCTCCGCAAGGTCACGGGCGGCGATATTGCCGGAATGGGACTTGCCGCGCACGATGTTCGGCGCGCCCATCAGCACGCTCATGCCGGCGCCGTGCGACGCGCGCGCCGCATCCACGCTGGTCGGGAACTCCGCCAGCCGGACGCCGTGTTCGATGGCCTCGTCGACATGCGCGACCGTCGCATCGTCGTGGCTCGCCACGGTGATGCCGCGCTCGCGGCAGAGCGCCGCCAGCGCCTGCCGGTGCGGCTCGGAATAGCGCGCCGATTCCCCCTGGCGTTTCCGAAGAAAAGCCTCGAATTCCTCGTCCGAGAAGCCCCTCTGTGCCTTGTAGTAGTACGAAAGCAGGCCGAGTTTCCGAAACTGCCGCTGACCCGGCGCGTGGTCCATCAGCGACACCACACCGACGAAGGTATCCTTGTCGAACCCCGAAAACTGCTCCAGCACATCGGGGGCGGACACTTCGCAACGCAGGTGGAGCCTGTGGTCGGCGCGAAGCCTGTCCTGCCGCCCGGCCGACTCCACGGCGTCCGCCATGGCACGCAATTCACTGCTCTCGTAACCGTGTCCGTCATCGGTCCCGAGCCGCAGGCAATCGAATACTGTCGTGATCCCGGAAGATGCCACCTGCGCGTCGTGTGCCTGAAGGGCGGCCATGACATCCCAGCGCACGCCCGGTCGCGGGCGGTAATGGGCTTCGAACTGATCGGTGTGGAGCTCCACGAGGCCCGGCAGCAGGTAGTCGCCCTCCAGGTCCTCGCCACCGGCAACTCTGCCTTCGGCCAACCCGGCGATAATTCCGTCGCGGACAACCAGCGTCCCCTCGAAAACCTCGTCTTCAAGGAGCAGGCGGGCATTGGTGAATATCGTCTCGATGGGCATGTCAGTCTGAATTCCTTCGGGCAGCACCGCCGATCGCCGCGCTTGCCTTGACGGTGAACGGTGCACCAGGCCGTGGCTCGATAAACAGCGAAAGCGCCGACACGGCAAGCGGGGTTCGCAGGAACTGTCCGAACCGGTCATCAAGAATCTTTTCGATCTGCGCAGCGTCCGTGTCGGCGACCGGTCCGGTCAGCGTCATATGGAACCGGAAATCGTCGAATACGTAGGGGTAGCCCCACCCGGCAAGATTCCGACGCTGGCGCTCCGTAAGCCTGTCCGGGTTCCGCCGCGCGATCTCGTCGTCACCGAGCGGGGCGCGGAACGGCTCGAAGACACGGACCACGTCTCCTGCCAACCGATCGAGTTCCTGGCTGGGACCGGATGGGACGAGCGCGAAAAACGGACCCAGCCGTCCCACGGCAAGCGTGAGATCGGCAACCGGCTCGATCTTCGGAGCGAGCCGGCGAAAGCCTTCGCAGAATTCGTCCTCGCCCAGGCCTTCGGCCAGGCGGAACGGCGCCTTCAGCGTGGCGTGGAATCCGTAGCGGCACGGCTCGGCCGTCAGCCGGGCGATCTCGTCCGCGGTCAATCCCTCCACGGCCGGCCGCGTCACCGCCTTGCCCGTATATGCATCTCGGCCGAGCCACGACGACGCCTCGATGGTCAACGGGTGGTCGGGCGGCGGCGTGAAGAAGACGGCATAGCGCATGGCGGATCGCAGCGGACACGAGGGAGAGTTCGCTGACCTTACACCCACATCAGCGGTGATGGCATAGCGTGTGTACCGGATTTGACCGGGAGATGATGATGCATTCTGAAGCCGGAACCGTCGCGACTCGAAAATAGTCAGGTATTGACCTAAGTAACTGGCGAATATAACTTAGGCAAATGCCTAACCAAGAACTCGCGATCGAGCGGATTTTTCAAGCGCTTTCGGACCCCACGCGTCTGGCGGTGGTGACCCGTCTCAGCGACGGCTCTGCTTCCGTCAGCGAGTTGGCCGAGCCATTCGATATGGCGTTGCCGTCCTTCACGCAGCATCTGGGCGTGCTCGAAAAAAGCGGGCTGGTCCGCTCCGAGAAAAAGGGCCGCGTCCGCACCTACCGGCTCAGGCCGGACACCATGAAAGCGGCGGAAAGCTGGCTCGAACGGCGCCGGGCTCTCTGGGAGATGGGTGCAGGACCCTGAGCTGATTGGCTGGCGGAAAATCCAATTGCCGCCGAAATGGTCGCCCAAAGAGAACGCAGACCGGCGTTGTCTTTCCGACACCGGGGCGGCAGCGGCATGACAGACAATGTCTACGCGCTGGGCGACACCGGCTGCCAGCGGGCCTATCTGAAGGACGGCAATGGCAACACGCTAGAGTTTCCGCTTTTCGGACAACATCGGACATGAGATTCGAGATGCCAGGCGTCCGTTATGTGCCATCACCGGAAATCTTTGACTGACCAGTTGTTCTGAGAAGACACGAAGTCCCGTCGTATTGGACGGGACTCGGTGTCGCTACACTGAAAGAGCGATGAGGATCAGTCGATAGGGCCACCAGGGCCACCATCATCCGGATCACCTTCCCGCCACCAGTCCGAGCT
>DATHRP010000609.1:0-3593 GCA_035465195.1 Afifellaceae bacterium
AGTTCTTCACCGGCTCCCAATTCTGGAGCGCCTTGTTCGGAGCACTCGCCGTTTATTGCACCTGGGGCTTTTTCTTCAATTTCAAACCTGAAGACCCTACGATATCGAAGAATTGAAACCCTTTCGATTTGGTGCGGCCGAGCCGGGCTGAAATTTTCGGCATGTACCGACCATTTCGTCGGAAAGCAGAAAGGCTATAGAACAAGCAGGCCGGGACCGTTTCCCGCGCCTGAAGCGGGCTGTGAATACCGGACGGGTTTTCGAGATGACAGTACGAATTGCAGTGGTCGGCGCCGGGATAATGGGATCGGACCACGCTAGAATCGTCGCGGAAGATCTGCCCGGCGCAACTCTTCAAGTCGTCTGCGACGCATCCGCGGAACGCGCGCGTGCCGCGGCCGACGCCCATGGCGCGAAGGACGTCGCCAGCGACCCGATGGCGGTCATCGGCCGCGCCGACGTCGATGCCGTGCTGATCGCAAGCCCGGACCGGACCCATGCGCCGCTCTCCATCGCGGCGATCGAGGCCGGCAAGCCGGTATTGTGTGAAAAGCCCCTCGCCCCGGATTCGGCCGACTGCCTGAGGGTGATCGAGGCGGAAGTGAAGTCCGGCCGCCGGCTTGTCCAGGTCGGCTTCATGCGCCGCTTCGACCCGAGCTATACGGAAATGAAGGCGGCGCTGTCCGACGGCGCGATCGGCCGCGCCATCATGATGCACAATTTCCACCGCAACGTCGAAGCGCCGGCCGGCTTCACCGGGCAGATGGCGATCACCAATTCGGCGCCGCATGAGTTCGACGTCGCTCGGTTCGTCCTGGACACCGATTATTTGGCGGTTTCGGCCTTCCAGCCCACCGGGGTCGACGCCTCGCAAACCGGCGCGCCCGTCTTCATGGTGCTGGAGACCGCCGGTGGACAGCTCGTAAACATCGAGATCAACAACAATGCCGCCTACGGCTACGACGTACGCGGCGATTTGGTCGGCGAGACCGGTTCAGTGTTCCTCAATGCACCGGTCCACAGCCGGATCAACAAGGCGCTCCAGGCCATCGAGCACTACCCCACCGACTGGCGCCCCCGCTTCGCCGAGGCCTACCGGCTGCAGAACAAGGCGTTCCTCAGGTTCGTCGAAACCGGCGAACCGTCACCGGTCGCCGCCAATGCCTGGGACGGCTATTGCGCGACGATGGTCGCGGAGGCCGGCGTCAGGGCGTTGGCCGAGGGGCGGAAAGTCACCGTCGAACTGGCCGAAAAGCCGGCGTTCTACCGCGGCTGAGGGAGGATGACATGAAGCTGGGTCTCGTATCCGACAGCCTCGGCGGCATGACGTTCGGGGACATGCTCGACAACGCGGCACGCATGGGCGTTTCCGGTGTCGAGGTCAACACCGGCGGCTGGTCGACCGCGCCGCATTTCGACCTGGCCACTATGAAGGAGAGCGGCCAGGCGCGCAGCACCTTCCTGAAGGCCTTCAGCGACCGCGGCTTGGAGGTGATCAGCCTCAATGCCAACGGCAACCCGCTGCATCCGACGGATCCGGCGCAGGGAAAGTGTCTGAAGGACACGATCCGGCTGGCCGGCGAGATGGGCATCAAAACCGTCTGCACCATGTCCGGCCTGCCGGCCGGCAACGCCACCGACACCATGCCGAACTGGGTGGTTTCCTCCTGGCCGCCGGAGACCCAGGCGATCCTGCGCTACCAGTGGGACGAGGTGCTCCTGCCCTTCTGGAGCGAGATTGCCGCCCTGACCACCGAACACGGCGTCGAGCGCATCGCGCTGGAGCTGCACGGCAACCAGTGCGTCTACAACGTTCCCTCCCTGAAAAGACTGCGCAAGGCGGTCGGCCCCGTCATCGGGGCGAATCTCGACCCCTCGCATCTTTTCTGGATGGGCGCCGATCCGCTTGTCGCCGCCGAGGCGCTCGGCGATGCGGTCTATCACGTCCATGCCAAGGACACGATGCTGAACCCGCCGGTGCAGGCGACCACGTCGCTGCTTGAAAACGGCAGCCTGATGGATATCCCCACCCGTTCGTGGAGCTACATCACCCTCGGCTTCGGCCATGGCGAGGAATGGTGGCGGCAATTCTGCTACCGCCTGAAGATGGCCGGCTATGACGGCTGGCTGTCGATCGAGCACGAGGACGTGGCTCTGAACAGCCTCGAGGGGCTTGAGAAATCCGTGGCACTCCTCAAGTGTGTCATGCCCGTGGCCCCGTCCGATTACAAGCCGCAAGAGATCTGAATGTGAGCCATGCCCTCAATTGATATCTGGCTCTGAAAGGAGAGTTGAATGCTCAAGGTCGGACTACTCGGCGCTGGCCGCATCGGCCAGGTACACGCCGTCAACATCGCCGGTCATCCCGGCAGCAGCCTGGTGGCCGTCTCCGACGTTAATGCGCCGGCCGCCGAAGCGCTGGCCGGCAAGTTCGGCGCCGAGGTGCGCAGCTCCGAGGAGATCATCGCCGATGACAGTATCGAAGCGGTCCTCGTCGCGACGTCGACGGACACCCATTCCGATCTGATCGAGGCCGCCACCGCGGCCGGCAAGGCCGTGCTCTGCGAAAAGCCGGTCGATCTCAGCCTCGAGCGCGCGCATGCCTGTCTCGACAAGGCGTCGGCGACGGGGCGCCCGGTTATGATCGGCTTCAACCGCCGCTTCGACCCGAGCTTCGCCGCCCTGAAGGCCGGTTTCGACGCCGGCGAGATCGGCAAGGGCGAGCTCCTGGCCATCACCTCCTTCGATCCGGCCCCGCCGCCGGTCGCCTATATCAAGGTCTCCGGCGGCCTGTTCCGCGACATGGCCATCCACGATTTCGACATCGCGCAATGGATCATGGGCGGCCTGCCGAAAACCGTCACGGCCAAGGCATCGTGCATCGTCGATCCCGAGATCGGCGCCGCCGGAGACGTCGACACTGCGGTAATCACCATGACCTACGATGACGGCCGCATTGCCGTCATCCGGAACTCGCGCCGCGCCGTTTTCGGCTACGACCAGCGCATCGAGTTGCTCGGGTCGGAAGGCATGTTGCAGGCCGAGAACATGCTGGAAAACACCGTCCGCAAGTCGACCGTCGACGGGATTGTCGGTGCCAAGCCGACCTATTTCTTCCTCGAACGGTACATGCCGGCCTACGCGGCGGAATGGGCGGCGTTCGTCGACGCGGTGACGAAAGGCTCGCCCGTTCCCGTCACGCTCGCCGACGGCGTTGCGGCACTCGCCGTCGCCGAGGCCGCGACCCGGTCGGCCAGGACCGGCGCGACGGTCGAGTTGGATGCTGTCGCCGCGGGCAAGGCGGCGTGAACAAAGGACAGGCTGGGACCGATCCGGAGTATGAGGCGCGTGTAGGACGATGAAGAGACTCGATGTGATCACCATCGGCCGGTCGAGTGTCGACCTTTACGGGGCGCAGATCGGCGGCCGGCTGGAGGATATGCGCTCGTTCCAGAAGTATATCGGCGGCAGCCCGACCAACATCGCCTGCGGAACCGCGCGTCTCGGCCTCAAGTCGGCGCTGATCACCGGCGTCGGCGACGAGCATATGGGCAGGTTCATCCTGGAAGAGCTGTCGCGCGAGGGCGTCGACA
>DATHRP010000610.1:0-3721 GCA_035465195.1 Afifellaceae bacterium
ACAGTCGGCAAGGGCGAAGTCGTGGCCGATGGTCCGTCGACCGAGATGGGCGAACTGGCGCTGGGCAAGAACGTGGTCGTCGCGTTCATGCCGTGGAACGGCTATAACTACGAGGACTCGATCCTGATCTCGGAACGCATCGTGCGTGACGACGTCTTCACCTCGATCCATATCGAAGAATTCGAAGTCGCCGCCCGCGACACCAAGCTCGGGCCGGAAGAGATCACCCGCGATCTCCCGAACGTCTCGGAAGAGGCGCTTCGCAACCTCGACGAGGCCGGTATCGTCTATATCGGCGCCGAGGTGCAGCCGGGCGATATCCTGGTCGGCAAGATCACGCCGAAGGGCGAAAGCCCGATGACGCCGGAAGAGAAGCTGCTGCGCGCCATCTTCGGCGAAAAGGCGTCGGACGTGCGCGACACGTCGCTGCGCATGCCGCCGGGCACATTCGGTACGATCGTCGAGGTGCGCGTGTTCAATCGCCACGGCGTCGAGAAGGACGAGCGCGCGATGGCGATCGAGCGCGAGGAGATCGAGCGGCTCGCCAAGGACCGCGACGACGAACAGTCGATCCTCGACCGCAACATCTACGGCCGCCTGGCCGACATGCTGCGCAACAAGGTGGGAACCAGCGGTCCGAAAGGCTTCAAGAAGGGCGGCAAGATCACCGACGACGTGCTGGAGGAATATCCGCGCTCGCAATGGTGGCTGTTCACCACGTCCAACGACAAGCTGATGAGCGAAGTCGAGGCGCTGAAGGCCCAGTACGACGACAGCCGCGCGCGGCTGGAAAGCCGCTTCATCGACAAGGTCGAGAAGCTCCAGCGCGGCGACGAGCTGCCGCCGGGCGTCATGAAGATGGTCAAGGTCTTCGTCGCTGTGAAGCGCAAGATCCAGCCCGGCGACAAGATGGCCGGACGCCACGGCAACAAGGGCGTCGTGTCGCGGATCGTGCCGGTGGAGGACATGCCATTCCTCGACGACGGAACGCATGTCGACATCGTGCTCAACCCACTCGGCGTGCCGAGCCGGATGAACGTCGGCCAGATCCTGGAGACGCATCTGGGTTGGGCCTGCGCCGGCCTCGGCATGAAAGTCGGCAAACTGGTGGAGGATTACCGCCAGTCCGGCGATGCCAAGCCGCTGAAGAAGATGCTGACTGATCTTTACGGCGACAACAAGAAGAACGAACCGGTGAAGGAGTTCGACGACGAATCGATCGTCCGGCTCGGCGAACAGTTGACCAGGGGCGTGCCGATCGCGACCCCGGTGTTCGACGGCGCCAAGGAGGAGAATATCGTCGAGCTCTTGGAAAAGGCGGACATGAACCCGACCGGCCAGTCGGTTCTCTACGACGGCCGGACCGGCGAGAAGTTCGACCGCGACGTGACGGTGGGCTACATCTACATGCTGAAGCTGCACCACCTTGTCGACGACAAGATCCATGCCCGCTCCATCGGCCCATACTCGCTGGTCACCCAGCAGCCGCTCGGCGGCAAGGCGCAGTTCGGCGGCCAGCGTTTCGGCGAGATGGAGGTCTGGGCGCTGGAAGCCTACGGCGCGGCCTACACCCTGCAGGAAATGCTGACGGTCAAGTCGGACGACGTGGCGGGCCGTACCAAGGTGTATGAGGCGATTGTGCGCGGCGACGACACGTTCGAAGCCGGTATCCCCGAGAGTTTCAACGTTCTCGTCAAGGAGATGCGCTCGCTCGGCCTCAACGTCGAACTGGAAGATACCGATACCGGGTATGTTCCGCCCGCTGAAAGTCTCGATCAACAGGATGCGGCCGAATAGGCCGCACCCGACGCGCGTTTAACAGGAATATCCAGCCGATTCACCAAGTCGGCGCCCCGTCATCGCCCGCCGGGGAACATGCCAGAAGGCAAGGAG
The DNA here is from genome assembly GCA_035465195.1 of Afifellaceae bacterium. Classification (GTDB taxonomy): domain Bacteria; phylum Pseudomonadota; class Alphaproteobacteria; order Rhizobiales; family Afifellaceae; genus CAMYKZ01. Next base: position 1,894 of record DATHRP010000610.1, read on the forward strand.
TGACCATGAACCAAGAGGTCATGAACATTTTCAGCCCGCAGGTCCAGGCCCAGACCTTCGACCAGATCAAGATCTCGCTCGCCAGCCCGGAGAAGATCCTGTCCTGGTCGTTCGGCGAGATCAAGAAGCCCGAGACCATCAACTACCGGACCTTCAAGCCGGAGCGCGACGGTCTGTTCTGCGCCCGCATCTTCGGTCCGATCAAGGACTATGAGTGCCTGTGCGGCAAGTACAAGCGGATGAAGTACAAAGGCATCATCTGCGAAAAATGCGGCGTGGAAGTGACGCTGGCGCGTGTTCGCCGCGAGCGGATGGGCCATATCGAGCTCGCCGCTCCGGTCGCGCATATCTGGTTCCTAAAGTCGCTGCCCTCGCGCATCGGCCTGATGCTCGACATGACGCTCAAGGATATCGAGCGGGTCCTCTATTTCGAGAACTATATCGTCGTGGAGCCGGGCATCACGCCGCTGGCGGATCGTCAGTTGCTGACGGAAGAGGAATATGTCGAGGCGCAGGACCAGTACGGCGCCGATTCCTTCACCGCGATGATCGGCGCGGAAGCAATCCGCGAACTGATGATGGCGATCGACCTTGAAAAGGAAGCCGTCAACCTCCGCCAGGAGATCGCCGAATCGAAATCTGAACTGAAGCCGAAGAAGCTCGCCAAACGGCTCAAGCTGATCGAGGCGTTCATCCATTCCGGTAACAAGCCGGAGTGGATGATCATGACCGTGGTGCCGGTGATCCCGCCGGACCTGCGGCCGCTGGTGCCGCTTGACGGTGGCCGGTTCGCTACGTCCGACCTGAACGATCTGTATCGCCGGGTCATCAACCGCAACAACCGTCTGAAGCGGCTGATCGAGTTGCGCGCACCGGACATCATCATCCGCAACGAAAAGCGCATGCTGCAGGAGGCCGTCGACGCGCTCTTCGACAACGGCCGCCGCGGGCGGGTGATCACCGGAACCAACAAGCGGCCGCTGAAGTCGCTGTCCGACATGCTGAAGGGCAAGCAGGGCCGGTTCCGCCAGAACCTGCTCGGCAAGCGCGTCGACTATTCCGGCCGCTCTGTCATCGTCGTCGGTCCGGAGCTGAAGCTGCACCAGTGCGGCCTGCCGAAGAAGATGGCCCTCGAGCTATTCAAGCCGTTCATCTATGCGCGGCTCGACGCCAAGGGTTATTCGTCGACGGTCAAGCAGGCGAAGAAGCTGGTCGAGAAGGAAAGGCCCGAGGTGTGGGACATCCTCGACGAGGTGATCCGCGAGCATCCGGTGCTTCTCAACCGTGCGCCGACGCTGCACAGGCTCGGTATCCAGGCCTTCGAGCCGGTGCTGATCGAGGGCAAGGCGATCCAGCTGCATCCGCTTGTCTGCGCGGCGTTCAACGCCGACTTCGACGGCGACCAGATGGCCGTTCACGTGCCGCTTTCGCTTGAAGCCCAGCTGGAAGCGCGCGTGCTGATGATGAGCACCAACAACATCCTGCACCCGGCCAACGGTTCGCCGATCATCGTGCCGTCGCAGGATATCGTGCTTGGACTCTACTATCTTTCGCTGATGCAGGAGAACGAGCCGGGCGAGGGCATGGCATTCGGCTCCATCGGTGAGCTGCACCACGCACTGGAATCCGGCGCCGTGACGCTGCACAGCAAGATCCGGGGCCGTTTCAAGTCGGTGGATGCCGACGGCAACGAGGTCTCGAACATCCACGAGACGACGCCCGGCCGCATGCTGATCGGCGAGCTTCTGCCGAAGCATCCGAGCATCGATTTCGATATCTGCAACCGGTTGATGACCAAGAAGGAAATCAGCCGGATGATCGATCATGT
>DATHRP010000611.1:0-4105 GCA_035465195.1 Afifellaceae bacterium
TTGACGATGTCGCCGAACATCATGTTGACGTCGGCATAGGTGCGGGCGACGTCGTGCCAGCGCGGCTCCAGCCCCAATGAGCGGGCCTGCTCCTTCAGGTTGGTGAACTGGCCGCCCGGCATTTCGTGCAGGTAGACCTCCGAGGCACCGGCGCGCAGGTCCGGCTCGAAGGCGCGGTACTGGTGGCGCACGGCCTCCCAGTAGAAGGCGATGCGGCGGATCGCTTCCGGATCGAGGCCGGTCGGACGGTCGGTCTCATCCAGCGCTTCCACCAGCGAGCCGAGGCAGGGCTGCGAGGTGAGGCCGGAGAGCGAATCCATCGCCGCGTCGATAGCGTCTACGCCCGCCTCGACGGCCGCCAGCACCGTGGCGGCGGAGAGACCCGACGTGTCGTGGGTGTGGAAGTGGAGCGGCAGGTCGGTGGTGTCGCGCAGCGCCTTGAAGAGGACCCGGGCGGCGGCCGGCTTCAGCACGCCGGACATGTCCTTGATGCACAATATGTGCGCGCCGGCGGCTTCCAGTTCCTTCGCAAGGTCGGTGTAGTATTTCAGGTCGTATTTCGACCGGTCCGGGTCGAGCAGGTCGCCGGTGTAGCAGATCGCCGCCTCGCAGAGCTTGCCGGTCTCGCAGATCGCGTCCATGCAGAGCCGCATGTTCTCCACCCAGTTCAGGCAGTCGAAGACGCGAAACAGGTCGATGCCGGCCTCGGCCGACTGCTTGACGAAGAAGCGCACCACATTGTCGGGATAGTTGGTGTATCCGACGCCGTTGGCGCCGCGCACCAGCATCTGCATCAAGAGGTTCGGCGCGCCGTCGCGGATGCGGGCGAGCCGCTCCCAGGGATCCTCGGTGAGGAAGCGCATGGCGACGTCGAAGGTGGCGCCGCCCCAGCATTCCAGCGACAAGAGCTCCGGCAGGCCGGTGGTATAGGCTTCCGCGACCGCGGCAATGTCGTAGGTGCGCATGCGGGTTGCCAGCAGCGACTGGTGGGCATCGCGCATGGTGGTGTCGGTGACCAGCGTCCCAGTCTCACCGCGCATCCATTTGGCGAAGGCTTCCGGCCCGTCGCGTTCGAGCCGCTGCCGGGTACCCTCCGGTGGCTCGCCATCGAAGGCGGGCACGACGGGCTTTGGCACATCCGCCGGCGGCTCCGGCCGGCCGCGCGCTTCCGGGTGGCCGTTGACGGTGACGTCGGCGATATAGGTGAGCAGCTTGGTGGCCCTGTCGCGGCGGCGCACCGTGGCGAACAGCTCCGGTGAATTGTCGATGAAATTGGTGGTGTAGCTGGCGTCGCGGAATTTCTCGTGGCCGACAATGCTCTCAAGGAAGGTGAGATTGGTGGCGACGCCGCGGATGCGGAATTCGCGGAGCGCCCGGTCCATGCGGCGGATCGCCTCCTGCGGCGTCGGCGCCCAGGCGGTGACCTTTTCCAGGAGCGGATCGTAGAAGCGGGTGATCACCGCGCCGGAATAGGCGGTGCCGCCGTCAAGCCGGATGCCGAAGCCGCTGGCGCCGCGATAGGCGGTGATGCGGCCATAGTCCGGGATGAAGTTCTGCTCGGGGTCCTCGGTGGTGATGCGACACTGCAGGGCATGGCCGTTCAACTGGATGTCGGCCTGGGCGGGCACGCCGGATTCCGGCGTGCCGATCGCGGCACCCTCGATCAGGTGGATCTGCGCCTTGACGATGTCGACGCCCGTTACCTCCTCAGTGACGGTGTGCTCGACCTGGACCCGGGGGTTGACCTCGATGAAATAGAAGGCGCCGGTGTCGGCGTCCATCAGGAACTCCACCGTGCCGGCGCAGACGTAATCCGCCGCGTCGGCGATCGCCAGCGCATAGCCACAGAGCTCCTCGCGCCGGGCGTCGTCGAGATAGGGTGCGGGCGCGCGCTCCACCACCTTCTGGTGCCGGCGCTGGACGGTGCAGTCGCGCTCGAAGAGATGCACTCGGGTGCCGTGGGTGTCGCCGAGGATCTGCACCTCGACATGGCGGGCGCGCTCCACCAGCTTTTCCAGGTAGACCTCGTCCTTGCCGAAGGCGGCGCGCGCCTCGCGCTTGGCTTCCGTTACCTCGCCCACCAGCTGTTCCTCGCCGCGGATTACGCGCATGCCGCGGCCACCGCCGCCCCACGAGGCCTTCAGCATGACCGGATAGCCGATCGCCGCGGCGAGCGCCTTCCAGGTATCCGGGTCGTCGGGCAGGGGATCGGTCGCCGGCATCACCGGCACGCCGGCTGCCTCCGCCAGGTTGCGCGCCGCCACCTTGTTGCCGAGCCGGCGCATGGTCTCCGCGCTCGGGCCGATGAAGGTGATGCCGGCCGCCGCGCAGGCGTCGACGAATTCCGGGCTCTCCGACAGGAAGCCGTAGCCAGGATGGATGGCGTCGGCCTTCGATGCCTTCGCCACGCGTAGGATCTCGTCGATCGACAGGTAGGATTCGATCGGCCCCATCTGGGCTTCCAGGTGCGGGCCCTTGCCGATCAGGTAGGCCTCGTCCGCCTTGAAGCGGTGCAGCGCCAGCTTGTCCTCCTCGGCGTAGACCGCGACGGTCTGCAGCCCCAGTTCGTTGGCCGCGCGGAAGACGCGGATGGCGATTTCGGAACGGTTGGCGACAAGCAGCTTCCTGATGGCGGGCAAGGACGGAATTCCCCTCTCTGGTGCGTCTTTCCTGTTTAAACGCAGTTATATTGCAGTGCAACAGGAGCGCTGCTTCCACGCGTCTGCTTCTGTCACTCAATACGATGTGCTAACCCGGCGCGATCAACTGGCAGCAGGAAAGACGAGCGGAAATGCCATGACGGAAATCTCCGAAGAAAACACCGACATCGCCGCCATCCGCGAGGCCGTCGCCGCGCTCTGCCGGCAGTTTCCCGGCGAGTACTGGCGCGGGAAGGACCGCGAGCGGGCCTATCCGGAGGAATTCGTTCGCGCGCTGACGGAGGCCGGCTATCTGGCCGTGCTGATCCCGGAGGAGTTCGGCGGCAGCGGGCTGGGGCTGACGGCCGCGGCGGCGATCCTGGAGGAGATCCACAAGAGCGGCGGCAATGCCGGCGCCTGCCATGCGCAGATGTACATCATGGGGACGATCCTGCGGCACGGCTGCGAGGCGCAGAAGCAGCAATGGCTGCCGAAGATCGCCTCCGGCGAACTGCGGCTGCAGGCCTTCGGCGTGACCGAGCCGACCAGCGGCACCGACACGCTGAGTCTGCGGACCACCGCCGTGCGCGACGGCGACGCCTACGTGATCAACGGCCAGAAGGTCTGGACCAGCCGGGCGGAGCATTCCGACCTGATGTTGCTGCTCGCCCGCACCACGCCGAAGGAGGAAGTGGAGAAGAAGGGCGAGGGGCTCTCGGTGTTCCTGGTCGACATGCGCGAGGCGCTGGGAAACGGCCTGACCATCCGCCCGATCCGGGCGATGATCAACCACGCGACCACGGAAGTGTTCTTCGACAATCTCAAGGTGCCGGCGGAGAACCTGATCGGCGAGGAGGGCCGCGGCTTCCGCTACATCCTCGACGGCATGAACGCCGAGCGGGTGCTGATTGCGGCTGAATGCATCGGCGATGCGCGCTGGTTCATTAACAAGGCGGTCGCCTATGCCGGCGAGCGGCAGGTGTTCGGCCGCGCCATCGGTCGGAACCAGGGCGTGCAGTTCCCGATTGCGAAAGCCTACGCGGCGACGGAAGCGGCGAGCCTGATGGTGCGGGAGGCGGCAAGCCAGTTCGACGCCGGACAGTCGATCGGGCCCGCGGCCAACATGGCGAAATACCTCGCCGCCGAAGCGTCGTGGGCGGCCGCCGACATGTGCCTGCAGACCCATGGCGGGTTCGGATTTTCCGAGGAGTACGATGTGGAGCGCAAGTTCCGCGAGACGCGGCTCTACCAGGTGGCGCCGATCTCCACCAACCTGATCCTGTCCTATATCGCCGAGCACGTGCTTGGGCTGCCAAGGTCGTATTGAGCGGCGGCGTATGCGGTACCGGTGCTCCGCCGAGTGCAAGATGCGATATTGGCGATTGAGAAAGCGGCGGCAGCCGGATTAGATTCACTCCCAACGCCGGCGGTGCACGGAGGATACAGGTTTGCGGCCCCGCGGCCCG
>DATHRP010000612.1:0-8395 GCA_035465195.1 Afifellaceae bacterium
GAAACAGTGATAGATTCGAAAGGGGTGGCAACTCGCGCCGTGCAGGATCGGCTCGCCCAAGAGATCGGACCTGCGCTCGATGGGTCCGGCGCGGCCGAAATCAATGCGGTACTGACCGCGCTGGACGGCCGTTTCGTGCCGCCCGGCCCGTCGGGCGCTCCGTCGCGCGGGCGGGCGGACTGCCTGCCGACCGGCCGGAATTTCTATTCCGTTGACGTGCGCGCGGTGCCGACGCCGACGGCATGGGACCTCGGCTGGCGCTCGGCAAACCTGCTCGCGGAGCGCTACTTCCAGGACGAGGGGGAATGGCCGAAGGCGGTGGCGCTGACGGTGTGGGGCACGTCGAACATGCGCACCGGCGGCGACGATATCGCCCAGGCGCTGGCGCTGATCGGCGCACAGCCGGTCTGGGAGCCCGCGTCAGGACGGGTGACGGGTGTGCAAGTCATCCCGCTTTCCGAACTGGGACGCCCGCGTGTCGATGTGACGCTCAGGATCTCAGGTTTCTTTCGCGACGCCTTTCCGGCGCAGATCTCGCTGTTTCACGAGGCCGTGCAGGCGGTCGCGGCGCTCGACGAACCGGCCGAAGCCAATCCGGTCGCATCGCGGATCAGGACTGACGTTTCGGACATGGCGGCGCAGGGCGTCGACGAAGGCGAAGCACGGAAGGCTGCCTGTTTCAGGATTTTCGGTTCCAAGCCCGGGGCATACGGTGCCGGGCTGCAGGTGTTGATCGACGAGGGGATATGGTCGGAGCGTGCCGATCTTGCAGCCGCCTTCCTGGAATGGTCGGCCTATGCCTATGGCGGCGGGGCGGAGGGTGCCGGCGCGCGGGACATGCTGGAGCGGCGGCTCAAGGTCACCGACGCGGTGGTGCAGAACCAGGACAATCGCGAGCACGATATCCTCGATTCCGACGACTACTACCAGTTCGAAGGCGGGCTTGCCTCGGCGGTCGAAACACTGAAGGGCGAAGCGCCGGCGATCTATCATAACGACCATTCACGCCCCGAACGGCCGGTCATCCGTGCACTGGAGGAGGAGATGGCTCGGGTCGTTCGCGGGCGCGCCGCCAACCCGAAATGGATCGCCGGCGTGATGCGTCACGGCTACAAGGGCGCCTTCGAGATGGCTGCCACCGTCGATTACCTTTTCGCCTTCGCGGCGAGCACCAACGCGGTCCAGTCGCACCATTTCGACCAGCTCTACGACGCCTACCTGGCTGACGAGGCGGTGAAGGGCTTCATCGCCGAGAACAACGGTCCGGCTTTGCGCGAGATGGCCGAGCGCTTCCGCGAGGCGATCGATCGAGGACTCTGGGCACCGCGTCGCAACAGCACCTATGATGACCTGATGAACCTTTCGGGCGGAGAGACAGGATGAAGAAAGCGGGAATGAGCGAAGACGAACTGAACGCCCGGCATGCGGAGAAGATGCGCCGCAAGAAGGAGGCGCGCGACAAGATCATCGCCACCAAGACGATTGAGAAGGGGCTGCTGATCGTCCACACCGGCAAGGGCAAGGGCAAGTCGACGGCCGCTTTCGGGCTGGTGTTCCGGGCGCTCGGCAACGGCATGAAGGTGGGCATAGTCCAGTTCGTCAAGGGCAAGTGGCAGACCGGCGAGCGCGGCGCGCTGGAAAAGTTCGGTGACCAGGTCACCATCAACACAATGGGCGAGGGATTCACCTGGGAGACCCAGGACCGGCAACGCGACATCGCGGCCGCGCGGGCGGCCTGGGAGAAGGCGAAGGCGCTGATTGCCGACGACGAGCACCGGATGGTGCTGCTCGACGAACTCAACATCGTGCTGCGTTACGACTATCTCGATGTGAACGAGGTGCTCGAGGTGCTGAACGCGCGCCCGGCGATGAAGCATGTCATCGTGACCGGCCGCAACGCCAAGGACGAGCTGATCGAGGCGGCCGACCTGGTTACCGACATGACGCAGGTGAAGCATCCGTTCCGCTCAGGCGTCAAAGCCCAGCTCGGCATCGAATTCTGACGGCAGGCGATGGGCATGGCGAAGCGGCCGGCTGCATTGATGATCCAGGGCACCGGCTCCAATGTTGGAAAGTCTGTTATCGTTGCCGGCCTTGCTCGCCTGTTCGCGGACAAGGGCCTGGCGGTCAGGCCATTCAAGCCGCAGAACATGTCGAATAATGCCGGGGTGACGGCTGATGGTGGCGAGATCGGCCGGGCGCAGATGACCCAGGCGCTTGCTGCGCGGGTGCCGCCTTCGGTCGACATGAACCCTGTGCTCCTGAAGCCGGAATCGGAAACGGGCGCGCAGGTGGTCCTCCGGGGGCAGCGCTTCGCCACAATGAAGGCGCGGGAGTATGGCGAGCGGAAAGCTGAACTCCTGGATGCCGTGCTGGAGAGCTTCAAGCGACTGGGCGAAGAGGCTGATCTTATCCTGGTGGAAGGCGCCGGATCCCCGGCCGAAATCAATCTGCGCGCGGGCGATATCGCCAATATGGGTTTCGCCGAAGCCGCCGGCGTGCCGGTCGTGCTGGTCGGGGACATCGACCGCGGCGGCGTGATTGCCAGTCTTGTCGGAACGTTCGAGGTGCTTCCCGAAACCGAGCGCGGCCGGGTCCGTGGTTTCATCATCAACCGGTTTCGCGGCGATGTCAGCCTGTTCGACGGCGGCGTGCAGGAGATCGAGGCGCGGACAGGCTGGCCCTGTCTCGGCGTCGTACCGCACTGCGCGGCCGCGGGGAGGCTTCCGGCGGAAGATGTGCTCGGGCTGGCGGACGGACGGAAATCGGAAGGCGCCCGTGTCCGCATAGCGGTTCCGCAGTTGGGACGGATAGCCAATTTCGACGACCTCGATCCGCTCCGGGCGGACGAGACGGTGAATGTCGTCGTGGTTCGCGACGGTGAAGCGCTGCCGGGCGATGCCGACCTGGTTCTGCTTCCCGGATCGAAATCGACGATTGCCGATCTCCGGGCGCTCCGGGCTCAGGGGTGGGACGTGGACATTGCAGCCCATGTGCGCCGCGGCGGCCACGTGCTTGGCATTTGCGGCGGCTACCAGATGCTGGGCAGGGTCGTCGCGGATCCCAAGGGAGTCGAAGGTGCGCCCGGCGAATGCATCGACGGACTCGGCCTGCTCGATGTCGAGACGGTGCTGGAAGGCAAGAAGCAGCTGCGTTTGGTTCGCGGCCGGCATATTGCGAGTGGCGAGGACCTGGCCGGCTATGAGATACATATGGGCCGCAGCGCAGGGTCGGACTGCGCCAGGCCATTTGCGGAGATCGGCGGCAGGCCCGATGGCGCCATGTCTCCGGACGGCCGCATCACCGGCACATACCTGCATGGCGTGTTCGCATCCGACCGGTTCCGGAGGGCTTACCTGCAACTGTTCGGCGCGGGCTCGGATATTGCTTTTGAAGCCGGCCTCGATCTGGCGCTGGATGAACTGGCCGGCCATCTTGAACGCCATGTCGATACGGATCGGCTAATCGCGATCGCCCGGGGCGAACGCTAGGCCGGTCTTTCAGATCACCTGTGCGATCTGGGTTGCCACAAGCGCGATCAGCGCAATGAACCATGCCGTCTCGACGGCATGCATCGCAGCGCCGACGTCGGTCCATGACAGGTCATGCTCGCCGTCGACGTTGAGCCAGGGTGCGTCGAGCGTCCGGTCGCCGTAGGACCGCGGACCGCCCAGTGCTATGTCGATCGCACCGGCCATGGCGGCTTCCGGCCAGCCGGCATTAGGCGAGGCATGGCTCGACGCGTCACGGGCGACGACGTGGGCTGTATCGAAGACGGATCCGCCCTGCAACGGCGCGACGAGCGTGATCAGGAGCGCTGCCAGTCGAGCGGGCACGAAATTCAAGAAATCGTCGAGCCGGGCAGCGGCGAAACCGAACTGAAGATAGGTTTCGTTGCGGTGACCGATCATCGAATCGGCAGTGTTAACCATCTTGTAGACGAAAAGGCCGGGAAGGCCGAGAACCAGGTACCAGAACGCCGGTGCGATCACGCCGTCGGAAAAATTCTCGGCCGCCGATTCGATTGCGGCGCGGGAAATGCCGGATTGTCCGAGTTGTTCAACATTGCGGCCGACAATCCGGGAAACCGCCTGTCGGGCCGACGCGATATCTCCGTCCCGCAGGGCTTTGATGACCGGTAAGAGATGGTCGAGCATGCTCTTCTGCGCCAGCAGGACGGCGACGAGCGCAGTTTCGGCGATCCAGCCGAAATGAACAGCCTGAAAGGCGATCGCCAGGCCGAGCCCGGCCAACGCCGACCCGCCGGCCAGTATGGCAAGTGCCACGAACCCGTTTCTGCGACGACGGTCATCCGGCAGGTCCGGCCCGTTCAGTATCCGGTCCAGTGTGCCGATGGCATTGCCGAAGACCACAACCGGATGCCTGATTGCCGACCAGAGCCAGTCCGGGTCGCCCAATATCCGGTCGATGATCATGGCGAGGATCAGTGCGCTCACGGCATAGTGGGTCACAAGCATGGCTTCAGCCCGTCACGGTTGACAGCGTGGTCTGAAGCCGGCGCGCGGCCGCTGCCGAACCGGGGAGCCCGAAACGCAGCAGGTCCGGTTTCTCGTTGAAGCGCCGCACCCATATGCCGGCCAGCGCCAGTCGCTCGTGTATCGCGGTGGCGTCCGCGTGGCGGACCAGCCTGAACAGCGCGGTTCCGCCGGCAATCTCGAGACCGGCGGTCGTTAATATGCCATCGAGTTCTTCTGCAGCGTTGTTCAGCCGGCGCCGCATCCCGACTTGCCAGGGCAGGTCGCCGAGCGCGGTGATCCCCGCCTGGAGCGCGGCCGCCGATACGGGCCAATCACCGAGCACGGCGCGGATGGCTTCAACGAGGCTTGTGGCGCCGATCGCGAACCCGAGCCTGAGCCCGGGGAGCCCGTAGAACTTGCCGAACGATCTGAAGACGACCACCCGATCGTCGGGTTTCAGGTGAGGGACGATTGAACAATCCGGTTCGACATCCGCGAATGCCTCGTCGACGATCAGGCATGCCGGCCCCGTCCGTGACCGGGCCCATGCAAGCAATCGGTCGGCGCCGATCACCCGGCCGTTCGGGTTGTTCGGGTTGACCAGGGCTATGTTGCAGCCGTTGTCGAGGCTGCGGAGATCCGCGTCGGCAGCGTCTCGGATCTCCTTGCCGGCATTCGTCCAGGCCTCACGATACGACCGGTAGCTGGTCGGCAGGAGGGTCGTCGGGCCGTCGACAAGCATGGCCTGTATCCGGATCAGAATCTCGGTTCCCGGAGCGGCGCATATCGAGGCTCCTTCGGGGACCGCGTAACAGGTCCTGGCTGTTTCGAGGAGTTGTTTCAGGATGTCCTGGCCAGGCAGGCGGATGGCTTGCTCCACCGGCATTTCGGGCGGGCAGGGGTAGGCGTACGGATTGATTCCGGTCGAAAGATCGAGCCATTCCTCGCCCGCGATTCCATAGCGCGCGATGGCGCCCGTCAGATCGCCGCCATGCTTCATGTCGCAGTTCCGCCCGGAGCTTCTGTTGCGGCGTCCGCACTATCAGGGAACGGCAACGAATGCCATTGCGGAATCCGGCTGAATCTGCCGCTTGAGATGATGCGCGCAAACTGCTAACGAACCGCGGCTGGCGTCGTGGCGGAGTGGCTACGCAGCGGATTGCAAATCCGTGTACCCCGGTTCGATTCCGGGCGACGCCTCCATTCGATCAGGGGCGCAAGAAGGGGGCTGGCGGCGGTTCCCGTAGTCCAGTTGGCGGCTTGTTTCCGTCATACGGTGGCGATAGCCTGAGTTCCGGTGATTCAAGGCTTGGGACCTTTCCGTCCCGGCCAACGGGATGGTTCGATGTCCGATTTTTCGATTCTGCGGCGCAAGATGGTCGACAATCAGGTGCGGCCGAGCGACGTGACCGACCACCATTTGATCGCGGCCATGCTTGAGTTCCCACGTGAGCGGTTCGTGCCATCTTCGGAGAGACCGTTGGCCTATGCCGATCGGGATGTCCGGCTGGGGGGAGAAGCGGGTGACCGATATCTCATTGCGCCGGCCGGACTTGCGCTGCTGATTCAGGCGCTCGAAGCCGGGCCCCAGGATGTTGTTCTCGACCTGGCGTGCGCCACCGGATATTCCTCGGCGATCCTGTCGAGGCTGGCAGGTTCGGTTGTCGCCGCAGACAATGATCCGGAATTCGTCCGAATAGCGGAATCGAACTTTTCCGAACTCGAACTGGACAATGTGGCCGTGGTGGAGGCGAATTTGCCGGACGGTTACGCAGCGGAAGGCCCTTACGACGGCATCCTGATCGCCGCCGGCGTGGAATACGTGCCGGAGGCACTGACGAATCAGCTAAGCGAGGGCGGTCGTCTCGTCGTCGTCGAATATGACGGCGGGCCGGGCAGGGCGATGCTTTACGAACGATCGGGCTCGACCACGGCAAGACGGCCGCTTTTCGACCTGGATGCGCCGGTTCTCGCCCAATTCCGGCGGGTTCCCGAGTTTGTTTTCTAGTGTTTTGCGGGAATATGGGCAACTGTTGCAATTCCGCCGCGATTGTCTGCAAAACCTTCCGATGCAGACAATGATGTTTGCCGAATCCGGTGCAATCAGGGTATCAATTGAGCCACCAATAATGGCGTGATGAAGCGAGAGAGGGGGGGAACTGTGGTGATTCGCCTGTTGGTATCCACATTGAGCGTTGCGTTTGTCATGGGATCGGCTAGCCGGGGTTCCGCGGAATCGATCACGGAGGCGCTCGCTTCGGCTTACCAGAACAACCCGTCTATCAACGTTCAACGCGCCCGTGCGCGGGCAGCGGACGAGAACATCCCGATTGCCCGATCCAATATCCTGCCCAATGTTTCGGCATTCGGCGAAGTCTCGTCAATCGCCCGGCGGACCAAATCCCGCAACGCCACGCCGCCTCCCGGCTTTGTCACGCGGGATACCGCGGACACCGACGGCGCGGTCGGCGTTACCGCCAGACAGAACCTTTTCCGCGGATTCCGTACGCGCAACGCCCTGGCCGAAGCGGAAGCTTCGATCCAGGCCAGCCGGGAGGATCTGCGACTGGTCGTCCAGGATGTGCTGGTGGCGTCCGCAGGGGCCTACATGAACGTGTTGCGCGATCAGGCGCTGTTGCGCCTCGGTCAGCGGAATGTCGGATTCCTCGACGAGCAACTGCGCGCGGCGCAAGATCGATTTGAGGTCGGCGAGAACACCCGCACGGATGTTGCCCAGACACAGGCGCGCCTCGCGGCTGCACGCTCGGATATCAGCCTCGTCACCGCTAACCTGAATGCCAGCCGGGCCGTTTACCGTCAGATCATCGGCAAGGAGCCCGGCGTCCTGCGTCTCGGCTTCCCCTATCAGAAGCTCCTTCCGGGATCGCTGCAATCGGCCTTGGCCAGTGGCCAGGAGAGGCATCCTGCCATCCTGGCGTCGATCTTCGATGTCGACGCGGCCGCCTATGTCGTCAAGCAGATCGAGGGCGAACTCCTGCCAACTGTTTCGGTTGAAGGCACCGCCCAGAGCACTTTCGGTATCGACAATAAGGGCTATCAGAATTCGGCGTCAGTCACGGGCCGGGTTTCCATGCCGATCTACCAGGGTGGCGGCGTCTCCGCCCGTGTAAGGCAGGCCAAGGAGAATCTCGGGCTGGCGCGCATCCAGACCGATGTCGCGCGCGCCGAGGTGCGGGCGGCAGTGATTTCGGCCTGGGGCGATCTCGATGCCGCGACGGCGGCCATCATTTCCGCGGCTGCCCAGGTCAAAGCGGCCCAAATCGCCCTTGACGGCGTCCAGGAAGAACAGAGGGTGGGACAGAGAACGACGCTCGACGTGCTCGACGCCCAGCAGGAACTTCTCGATGCCCAGGTCAACCAGGTGCTTGCACAGCGCGACAGGATCGTCGCGGCCTTCAGCCTGATTGCGGCGGTCGGTCGCCTGAACGAGCACGAACTGAACCTGCCGGTCGCCCGGTACGATCCGACGGAGCACTATGAAGCCGTCAAGGACAAGTGGTACGGATTGCGGACACCCGACGGGCGCTAAACATTAGTTGTGAGAAGGTTTCTCACACCATCGGAACATTTTCTTAACGGTCTTGGGGTCATGTAATATTGCTGCGATTCGGGCGCGAATCGGGCATATAGATGACATCCAAAGGGGCCGGACGATGGCTAATCCAAGCGCAGCGCAAGAACCGTCGATGGAAGAGATTCTGGCATCGATCCGCCAGATCATCTCCGAAGACGACGAGAGTTCAGATGCCGGCCACAAGCCGGCGGGAGCCGCAAGCGAACCCGCTTCCAGTGAGCCCGCGGCAGCAGAACCGGTTGCCGATTACGCCGAGTCCGACGACGAACCCGAAGAAGGGGGGCTTGCCGACCTCGCCGCCGCAGCGCTTAAGAAAGAAGAT
>DATHRP010000613.1:0-3430 GCA_035465195.1 Afifellaceae bacterium
CTTCACGTAAGCGACAATGGCGACGCGCTCATCGACCGTATAGACATCTTTCCACGGCGGCATCTTGCGGAAACCGTTGGTCACCCGGTCGAAAACAAACTCCGGCTTGTAGCGTCGCGGCTTCAGCTTCGGCGCCTTTCCCGGATAGGCATTGCGGCCGTGGCAGTGGCGGCACTGCTCGCCCCAGATCTCGCCGCCCGTGGCGATGTTCGCCGGATCGTTGAGAACAGCTTCCGTGAGCTCCGGCACAACTTCCTCTTCCGGCTTGGCATCAGCCGCGGCCATATCCTTGTGGGCATCCTCCGGAGCGGACGATTGCTGTTCCGAGCCGCCTTCTTCGGAGAATTGCTTCAAGTAGGCGATGACATCGGCCAGGTCGTCATCCTTCCTGAAGCCGGCGAAGGCCATCTTGTTCTTCGGAATAAAATCCTTCGGGTTCTTCAGATATTCGGCAAGGGTTTCCTCGTTCCAGACCAGGCCTTCCTCGCCCTTGGCCACCATCGCCTTGGAATAGTTGAATCCTTCGACAGTGCCGGCCGTCCGGCCGATCACGTTGTTCAGCTCCGGGCCAACCTTGTTCTTGGCGCCTTCTCCGACAGCATGGCAAGCCTTGCACTTGCGGAAGACCTTTTCTCCCTTGGCGGCATCGCCATCGGCCAGCGCGGCGCCGGCCACGGCGAACCAGAGAACGGCTGCAAGCGCGGCAATGAATGACTTCATGATCGATAGTCCCGTTGTTCTTGTGATCCGCCGCCCGACATTCGCGGCGGTTCGTCCTCCCTATCACGATTCAATATGCAATCGTACAGGGGCAATCGTCGTGGAGCAAACGTGCAGACGCCGCCGGTCGGATGACCGGCGGCGTCGTCGTCGATTTTCGCCTATTCGGCCGGAACGATCCTGTAAATCGTATCCAGGGAGCCGTTCGGCCCGGTGGTGATCGAAGTCAGCGCATAGACTTCACCATCCGCGTCCTGGGCGAAGGCCAGAACGTAGGGATTCTTGTCCATGCCCGTATCGGCGACTTCCATCGTCCACTTGCCGTCGCTGCCCTCGGTGGCGACGAAGATCTGGCCATCCATGGCGCCGAAGGACTTGCTCCAGTCACCGAAGATGTACTTGCCTTTCCAGCCCTCGTTCGCGCCACGATAGACATATCCGCCGGTGTTGGAAATGCCCTTGCAGCCGTCGGGTTTGGCGGTGCAGTTGTTGTACTCCAGGATCGGCAGTTTCAGGCCGGCCTGGTCGCACGATGCAGGGTGATCGTCGGGCTTGGTATAGTCGAAGCAGTGGGTCGCCTCCATCTTCCGCCAACCGAGATTGTCACCCTTCGCGATGATGTCGATCTCCTCGTAGGAATTCTGCTGGACATCGCCGCAGAACAGCCGGTCCGATCCCGTGTCGAAAGAGCAGCGCCAGGGATTGCGCAGGCCGTAGGCCCAGATTTCCGGCTGTGCGTTGCTATCGCCGACGAAAGGATTGTCGGCCGGAATTCCATACGCCTTGCCGTCGGACATGGTGTTGACGTCGATCCTGAGGATCTTGCCATGCAGATCGGTCAGGTCCTGGCCGTTGCCCTCGGTCACGTTGTGGCCGATGCCCCAGTCATTGGCGTATCCGCCGTCGCCGGTGGAAACGTAAAGCATGCCGTCGGAGCCGAAGCCGATCCAGTGGCCGTTGTGATTGAACTGCGGCCAGTCGATCGCGGAGATGATACGCCCCGAACTCAGGTCGGCAACATCAGGGTCATCGGCCGAGACGGTGTACTCCGCGATGTAGTTGGTGTGATCCCACCAGAACAGCTTGCCGAGATCGCCCTGGAAATTCGTAGTGCCGGAATACGCGACATAGAATTTGCCGTTGCTGGCAAAGTCGGGATGGAAGGCGAGGCCCAGCAGACCACGCTCGTCGAAATCGTGCCACCGGTCGATGACCAGATGGCGAATATCCAGAAACGGCTCCGCTTCCAGCTCTCCGTCCGCGTTGATGATCTTCACGCGACCCCATTGCTCGATCACGAACTTCCGGCTGTCGCCCTTCGGCTGGACCATGGCCAGCGGCGTGTTGACGCCGGTCACATAAGGTTCAAGTTTGATTTTCACGTCCGCATTTGCGGGGGCACACAAAGCCGCCAGCACTGCGCCTGCGGCGCAGGCCGCCAAGGTTCTCACCTTCATAGCATCTCCTCCACGTGTTTTTTCGCATCCATTCCGGTTGCCGGATCGGATGACCGGGTCGTTTGCGACTCCGGTAAGACAACTGTAATCACGCAGCGGAACCTTGTCTATGCGAAACTCTATTCGAGGCCGGTCGAAGCGCGCAGGATAGGCTCGATCATGGCGCGGTGCCTGGACATGTAGAGACGGAACCAGGCGCTGAACTGTTCGGGCGATCGCGCCAGCCGGTCATCGATCTCCTCCAGGCCGGCCCAGCGAAGGTCGGCGACCTCGAGCGGATCGTACTGTTCAAGCGGGACGTCCGCCGGGGCCTGCGCAAAAAAGCAGTGCGCGATTTCGTTCTCGACCAGGCCACCACCGACGTCGGCGCGATAGGTGATCTCGCCGAATTTCGTGAGCGGCAGCGTCCAGCCGAGCTCCTCGCCGAGCCGGCGCGGCGCGCAATCCTCGGGCGTCTCGTTCCAGCGCGGATGCGAACAGCACGTGTTCGCCCACAGCAGCCCGGAATGATACTTGCCGGCAGCGCGCTTCTGCAGCAGGAGCCCGTACCCGCTGACGACGAAGACCGATATCGCCAGATGCTGCACGCCGCGGATATGGGCCTCGAGCTTATCGATCGGATACAGCGACCCGTCTTCGGAGATCGCGGTGATGAGTTCGCTCGCGCTCATGTCTGCGGCCTGTCCTGCGGAGGTGTCGCGGCCGGAGAAACCGGGACGGCGGCCGCCTTCAGGCGCCAGCTTCGCAACAGCGGCCGGCAGGCCAGCCAGAGACCGGCCGGCAGCAGCGCGGCGACGGTCAGCGTGATCACCGGCCGGTTTTCGCCGAGATGGCCGATCGCCGCGAACACGAAGCCGAGCGGAATCGAGCCGCAGGCCAGCGCCAGCAGGAACTGCGGAAACGGCATTCTCGCCAGCCCGGCCATGAAGGCCATGACCTCGGCCAGGACAGGCAGCCACCGCGACAGGGCGACGATCCACCCGCCCGCCGCGGCGAACAGGCGTTCGCTGTCCTGCAGCGCCCCCTCGCCCGCGAGCCGGCGCGCAAGCGGTCGGCCGAACATCCGGCAGAGGCCGTAGCCAACCAGGCCCGCGACGACGGAGCCGGCGGCGGCGATCAGGCCGCCGAGCAAGGGGCCGTAGATGATGCCGAGAGCACTCATGACGGCGGTCGTCGGCACCGGCAGCGCCAGGTCGCTGAGGAGCAGGATCATCGCGACCGCCCAGGCGAAGCCGCCGTAGCGGGTCATCTGG
>DATHRP010000614.1:0-2294 GCA_035465195.1 Afifellaceae bacterium
TGATTTGTGACTTTTGTCAACTGCGAAAGAAAAGGCCCGGATTCCAGGGGAATCCGGGCCGTGGGAGGGGCTTGCTGGGATTGGACGGAAAGGCTGTGGAGCCTGGGGGTCGCGGTACAGCCTCAGTTGGCTTTGAAAGAAATGGTCGATACGCTCGGGGCCGTGTCGCCGTGGTACATGCCGATCGACATCGGCGAGAAGGCCAGCAGGAAGGCCAGGATTCCGGCGGTGATGAAATGGTTCGTGCTGAGCATTGTTTCGCCCTCGGCTGCATCGTCTGTCCATTGGACGCCGATGCGAGCGAACAGGTTCAAACCGCGCTGCAAAAAATGCCGGAAACCCCGGAAAACCGGCGTTGCGAGGCATCGTCCGGCAATTCGAGGAATGTTTACGATTCGGTCAGTTGCCGAAGATGCGCCTGATGAAGCCGCCTAGCCCGTTCCGGCCTTCGCGCCGGCGGCGTTGCTCGCGGCGCCATTCGGCATCGGAGCGGTGGGCGATCGCGTCGCGGGCCAGTTCGTCGTTCGCAGCCAGCGTCGCGCCCTGGCCGCGATAGTCCGGCATCATGCCGGTACCCGGGAGCGCCGCCACCTCGACCCCGTTGTGCGCTTCGGTCATGAACGTCGCGAACACCATGGCCGGCAGGTTGCTGCCCGAAGCACGCTTCGTCGGCGCATTGGAATCGTTGCCGACCCAGACGCCGGTCGTCAGGTTCGCGGTGTAGCCGACGAACCAGGCGTCGCGGAAGTCCTGTGTCGTGCCAGTCTTGCCGGCCGCGGGCCAGCCGGGAATGACGGCGCGCTTGCCGGTGCCCACCTCCAGCGTCGCCTGCAGCATATTGTTCATCATCGCCACATGTTCCAGCGAGACGACCCGGCCGAGCCCGGATCCCTGGCGTTCGTAGATCACCTCGCCGGTCTCGCTGGTGATCCGCGAGATGACATGGGGCAGGACGGCAAAGCCGCCGTTCGCGAAGGTCGAATAGGCGCCGGTCATTTCAAGCAGCGTCACTTCCGATGTGCCGAGCGCGATCGACGCGTTCGTTGCCAATGGCGAATTGATGCCGAGCCGGTGCGCCGTGCTGACCACGTTTTCAGGCCCGACCTCGGCGGCGAGACGGGCAGCAACCGTGTTGAGCGACAGCGCCAGCGCGGTCCGCAGCGTCACCGGGCCGCGATATTTCTTGTTGTAGTTCTCCGGCGTCCAGTTACCGATCCTGACCGGTTCGTCGGCGCGCACCGTCTGCGGATGCATGCCCCGCTCCAGCGCCGTCAGGTAGACGAACGGCTTGAAGGCCGAGCCCGGCTGGCGGAGCGCCTGGGTGGCGCGGTTGAACTGGCTTCTGGAATAATCGCGGCCGCCGACCATGGCGCGCACGGCGCCGGTTCCGTCGATCGACACCAGCGCGCCTTCCTGCACGCCGTATTTCTCACCCTGCGCCTTCAGGTTCTCCACCAGCGCATATTCAGCATGCCGCTGCAGCTGCATGTCGATGGTGGTTTCCACCAGAACGTCCTGGTTGACCGTGCCGATATAGGACGGCAGACGGTCCATGACCCAGTCCGCGACATAATTCTCCGAACGCGTCAGGTGCCGCGTCGCCAGCCGCGGTGGTTCGCCGAGATACTCGTCGAGCTGCTTCCGGTCGATGAATCCCGCATCGTTCATCGCAATGAGCACCAGCTTCGTGCGCTCCCAGGAACGGTCGAAATCGCGCGCCGGCGAGTAGTAGCTCGGCGCCTTCAGGAGGCTCGCCAGCATGGCCGCTTCGGGCACGCTGATCTCTTCCACCGACTTGTTGAAATAGCGCTTGGCTGCCGCCTCTACGCCGTAGGCGCCGGCGCCGAAATAGACCCTGTTCAGGTACATTTCGAGGATGTCATCCTTGCTGTACTTGGCTTCCAGCCAGAAGGCCAGCACCAGTTCCTGGACCTTGCGGCGCACCGAACGTTCGGGCGTCAAGAACATGTTCTTGGCAAGCTGCTGGGTGAGCGTCGAGCCACCTTCGACCAGCTTGCCGGCCAACGCATTGCGCACCATCGCACGGCTGAGGCCGATCGGATCGAGCCCGAAATGGTAGCGGAACCGGTGATCCTCGATGGCTATCACCGCGTTCGGCAGGTGGTCGGGCATGCGTTCGAACGCGATCGCCTGGCCGCCGGTGTCGCCGCGGTTTCCGATCAGCTGCCCGTCTATGGAGACGATGCGCACGTTCGGCGGCCTGTCGGGCACTTTCCAGGTCGAGGCATTGGGTAGCTGGACGCCGTAATAGATCACGACGCCTACGGCTGCGA
>DATHRP010000615.1:0-2377 GCA_035465195.1 Afifellaceae bacterium
TTCGAGCAGGATCCGGTCGAGGCGCGCGGCCTGGTGACGGACTACCGTTACGGAATGGTCGGGCCGGGGCGCGCCCGCATCGTTCTCGACCTGGGCGGTCCGGTCAACGTGGTCCAGAGCTTCATGATGGAGCCGGCCGACGGCCAGCCGGCCCGGTTCGTGCTCGACCTGGCGCCGGGCACGGCGGAGGACTATGACCGCGCCGCCGCCGAGCAGCGGCAGACCCAGGCAGCCGGCGTAGGGCGCAAGGGCGACAAACTCACCGGCCGGCGCAAATCCTCGAAGCCGGTCGTCGTCATCGATCCGGGCCATGGCGGCATCGATACAGGCGCCGCGGTCTCGCGCGACGTGGTCGAGAAGGACCTGACACTGGCGTTTGCCAGCAGGCTGGCCGACATCCTCAACGGGCGCGGCCATGTCGAAGCGATCCTGACACGCACCGAGGACGTCTTCATGTCGCTGGGCAACCGGGTGAAGACCGCCAGGCTCAACGAGGCCGCGCTGTTCGTCTCCGTCCACGCCGATATCGTGCCGCAGGACTATGTTCGTGGCGCGACGGTCTACACGGTTTCCGACGAGGCGTCCGACGATCTGGCCGAACGCATGGCGGAGCGGGAAAACCGGTCGGACGTGATGGCCGGCCTGTCCATCGACGACGAGCCGGAGGAGGTGGCCGACATCCTGTTCGATCTTGCCCGTCGCGAGACGAAGAACCTGTCGATTCGCTTTGCCAGGACCCTGATCGGCGATATCCGTTCGAAGCTGACGCTCAACAAGAGCCCCTGGCGGCGGGCCTCCTTCCTGGTCCTGAAGGCACCCGACGTGCCGTCGGTCCTTTTCGAACTGGGCTATATTTCCAACGAGAAGGACCAGAAGTTGCTGATATCCGAGGAAGGGCAGCAGGAAACGGCGCGACTGACCGCCGGCGCGATCGAGCGCTTTCTGGTGCCCGACAAGATTTCGAAGCAGGCCGTAGAGGGAAATTGAAGGGATTCCCCGGGTTTGCGGCGTTCCGCTGTGGCAATCGCACAACAGCGCCCGTCAATCACCTTTTGGCGAACGACTTGCCACAGTTTGATCATAAACTTACAACAAGGCATGGCGGTTTTCCGGCCATCAACCGATCGCGAGTCGCTCTGACATGACGTTGAGAATTCTGGGTTATCTGTTCGGCCTTGGCGCATTCCTGTTCGTTTGCGCCGCGATCGGCATCGGCACGGTACTGTACCACTACAGCAAGGATCTGCCGGACTACGAGGTGCTCGCCAAGTACGAGCCGCCGGTAATGACGCGGGTGCACGCCTCCGGCGGCGAACTGATGGCCGAATATGCCCGTGAGCGCCGGCTCTATCTGCCGATCCAGGCGATCCCCGACCTCGTCAAGGCCGCCTTCGTCTCTGCCGAGGACAAGAACTTCTACAGCCATACCGGCATCGATCCGGAAGGCATCGCCCGTGCGGTCTATGCCAACCTGAAAAGCCGCGGCTCCCGGCTGCAGGGTGCGTCGACGATCACCCAGCAGGTTGCCAAAAACTTCCTCCTGACGCGCGATCAGACCTATGACCGCAAGATCAAGGAGGCGCTGCTCTCGCTACGCATCGAGCGGGCCTATTCGAAGGACAAGATCCTCGAGCTCTATCTGAACGAGATCTATTTCGGCATCGGCGCCTACGGCATCGCCGCCGCGTCGCTCGACTATTTCGACAAGTCGGTCAACGAATTGTCGTTGGCGGAGGCCGCCTACCTGGCCGCGCTGCCGAAGGCGCCGAACAATTATCATCCCTTCGACGACACCGAGGCGGCGATCGAGCGCCGTAACTGGGTGATCGATCAGATGGTGGAAAACCGCTATATCCGCGAGGAGGACGGCGAGGCGGCCAAGGCGGAATCGCTCGATGTGACACTACGCAAGCGTGGCAACTACCTGTTCGCCTCCGATTATTTCGCCGAGGAGGTCCGCCGCAACCTGATCGACCTCTACAGCGAACAGGCCCTTTACGAGGGTGGCCTGTCGGTGCGCACGACCCTCGATCCGAAACTTCAGGAACTGGCGCGCGCGTCGCTGCAGCACGGCCTGATCGCCTTCGACGAGAAGCACGGCTTCCGCGAGCCGGTCACGAAGATCGACATTGGCGGCGACTGGGGAACCGAACTGGCCGGCGTTCCGGCATTCTCCGACGTGCCCGAATGGCGGCTGGCCGTCGTACTCGGCGTCGATGACAAGGAAGCGACGCTCGGCCTTCAGCCGGCCCAGACGGCCTCCGGCGAGGTCGATTCCGGCCGCGAGACCGGCACTCTTCCGTTGTCGCAGATGAAGTGGGCGAAGGAAGGCCTGCGCAGGGTCGGCGACATCCTTGTCCCCGGCGACGTCGTCTAT
>DATHRP010000616.1:0-6237 GCA_035465195.1 Afifellaceae bacterium
CATGCGCTACTGGGACGAAGACGTTCCGGAGTGGGACGCGGAGCAACGCGAATTCGCGGCGGCGTGGCGGAGCCAACCGAAGTGGGTCGTTTCGAATTCGCTGAAGTCGGTCGGCCCCAACGCCACGCTTGTCGCGGATGATCTCGAGGACGTGGTACGCGGGCTGAAGGCCGAACGCGTTGGGGAGATCGCCGTTTCCGGACCAGACCTGGCCCGAAGCCTGACCGACCTTGGCCTGATCGACGAATATCGGCTCTACTTCCATCCCGTTGTGCTTGGCCAGGGCAAGCCATTCTTCGCCGGCCCCCGGCCGCCGCTCCACCTTGTCGCCAGCGACCGGATTGGCGAGGATGTGATCAGGTTGACCTATGTTCCTGCCTGATTGCTCAACTCGGCCGACGGATCGCACCCACGCATCAAGTCCGCATTGGGTCGGTAGCGGGATTTCAAACTGAGTCGCGACCTGGAATTCGGAGACGATAATGGCGGACGGCAAGTGGGATTTCTGGATCGACCGCGGCGGCACGTTCACCGACGTGATCGCCCGCGATCCCGGCGGCGATCTGCACGCCATGAAGCTGCTTTCGGAGAACCCCGAAGCCTATCCCGACGCCGCCATCGAGGCGATCCGCCGGTATCTGGAGGTCAAACCCGGTGCGGCAATCCCTCCCGACCTGATCGACAGCGTCAAGATGGGAACCACCGTCGCCACCAACGCCCTGCTGGAGCGCAAGGGCGAGCGCACGGCGCTCCTGATCACACGCGGCTTCCGCGACGCGCTGCGCGTCGGCTACCAGGCCCGCCCGGACATCTTCGCCAAGCAGATCATCCTGCCCGAACTGCTCTATGACCGTGTCGTCGAGATTGACGAGCGGGTGCGGGCCGACGGAACGGTCGAGGCCGTGCCCGAGGAGGCGGCGATCCGCGAGGCGCTGAACGGCCTGAATACCGACGGCTTCGACAGCCTCGCAATCGTCTTCATGCACGCCTGGAAATATCCCGATCACGAGGCGATGGCAGCGCGGCTTGCCCGCGATGCGGGCTTCGCGCAGGTTTCCGTCAGCCACGAGGTCTCGCCGCTGGTCAAGCTGGTCGGCCGCGGCGACACCGCGGTGGTCGACGCCTATCTCTCGCCGATCCTGCGCCGCTACGTGGAACAGGTCGCGGGCGAACTGGGCGTCAGCGAGGGCGCGGGCGGCCCGCGGCTGATGTTCATGATGTCTTCGGGCGGCCTCACCGCCGCCGAGCTCTTCCAGGGCAAGGACGCCATCCTGTCCGGCCCGGCCGGCGGCGTGGTGGGCGCCGTGGAGACGGCGAAAATGGCCGGTTTCGACAGGGTCATCGGCTTCGACATGGGCGGCACCTCGACCGACGTCTCGCATTTCAACGGCGAGTTCGAGCGCGCCTTCGAAACCGAAGTGGCCGGCGTGCGCATGCGTGCGCCGATGATGCGCATCCACACCGTCGCCGCTGGCGGCGGCTCCATACTGCATTACCAGGACAGCCGATTTGCCGTCGGTCCGGATTCCGCCGGCGCCGATCCCGGCCCCGCCGCCTACCGCCGCGGCGGACCGCTGGCCGTCACAGACGCCAATATCATGGTCGGCAAGCTGCGGCCGGAGGAATTTCCTGCGATTTTCGGCCCGGGCCAGGACCAGCCGCTCGACGCCGATATCGTCGCGGAAAAGTTCCGCGCGCTGGCCGAGACCATCGGCGACGGCCGTTCGCCGGAGGATGTCGCCGACGGCTTCCTCAAGGTGGCGGTGGAGAACATGGCCAACGCCATCAAGAAGATCTCCGTCCAGCGCGGCTATGACGTCACCCACTATGCGCTCTCCTGCTTCGGCGGCGCCGGCGGCCAGCACGCCTGCATGATCGCCGACCGGCTCGGGATGGAGACCGTCCACATCCACCCCTTCTCCGGCGTGCTGTCGGCCTACGGCATGGGCCTGGCCGATATCCGCGCCAACCGCACCCAGGCCGCCGTCCTGCCGCTGGAACAGGCCTCAATCGGCGCGCTGGAAGATCTCGTCTCCGACCTCAGCGAAGCCGCTGTCGCAGAACTTTCACAACAGGGCGTAAGCCACTCCGCGACAAAGACATTTCCCCGCGTCCACGTGCGCTACGAAGGCACCGACACGCCGATCGCCGTGCCGTTCGGCACCGTCCAGGCCATTCGCGCCGCCTTCGAGGCCGCGCACCGCGACCAGTTCGGCTTCATCTATGACGGCAAGGCGCTGATCGCCGAGGCGGTCGAGGTGGAGGCCGTGGGCGGCGGCGCCAGGCCACAGGAAACCCGCCGCGACACCCGCCCGCAGGAAACTGAGCCGGATACCGTCTCGCGCTTCTATTCCGGCGGCGAATGGCACGACACCCCGCTCTACCGGCGCACCGCCGACGGCGGACCGGACGATCTGCAGCCGGGCTTCGCCTGCACCGGCCCGGCGCTGATCGTCGAGCCCAACCAGACCATCGTTGTCGAGCCCGGCTGGCGTGCGGAAGTCACAGACAGCAACCATGTCATCCTGCGCCGGGCGGAAAAGATGGCGCGCGATTACGCGATCGGCACGAAAGCCGACCCGGTCATGCTGGAGATCTTCAACAATCTCTTCATGTCGATCGCCGAACAGATGGGCGTGGCGCTGCAGAACACCGCCTACTCGGTCAACATCAAGGAACGCCTCGACTTCTCCTGCGCCGTCTTCGACGCCGAAGGGCAGCTTTGCGCCAACGCGCCGCACATGCCGGTGCATCTGGGTTCCATGGATCGTTCGGTGGAAACGGTTCGGGCGAACAATCCCGATATCCGCCCGGGCGACGTCTATGCGCTGAACGCGCCCTATAACGGCGGCACCCACCTTCCGGATATCACCGTCGTCACGCCGGTCTTCGACGATGCCGGCAAGACGGTGCTGTTCTGGGTGGCGAGCCGCGGCCACCATGCCGATGTCGGCGGCACGGCGCCGGGCTCGATGACGCCGCTTGCGACCAACGTCGACGAGGAAGGCGTGCTTATCGACAATTTCAAGCTCGTCGACCGGGGCACCTTCCGCGAGGAGGCCCTGCACGAGGTGCTGACCGACCACCCCTACCCGGCCCGCAACCCGCACCAGAACATCGCCGACCTGAAGGCGCAGATTGCCGCCAACGAGAAGGGCGTGGCGGAATTGCGCAAGATGACCGCCCAGTTCGGCCTCGATGTTGTGCAGGCCTATATGAAGCATGTCCGCGACAATGCGGCGGAGAGCGTGCGCCGCGTGATCGACGCGCTGTCGGACTGCTCGTTCGAATATCCGACCGACCAGGGCGCGGTGATCAAGGTGAAGATCAACGTGGACAAAAAAGCCCGCAAGGCGACGGTCGACTTCACCGGAACCAGCGATGCGCGCGACAACAATTTCAACGCCCCCGCCCCGGTCACCCGCGCCGCCGTGCTCTATGTCTTCCGGGTCATGGTAGAGAGCGATATCCCGATGAACGCCGGTTGCCTGGAGCCGATCGAGATCGTCATTCCCGACGGCTGCATGTTGAAGCCCGCCTATCCCCGCGCCGTCGTCGCCGGTAACGTCGAGACCAGCCAGCACGTCACCAACTGCCTGTTCGGCGCGCTCGGCGCGCTCGCTGCCTCGCAGGGCACCATGAACAACCTCACCTTCGGCAACGACACCTACCAGTACTACGAGACCATCTGCTCAGGCTCGCCCGCCGGCTGCTTCAACGACGGCACCGGCTTCGACGGCACCGACGGTGTGCACGTCCACATGACCAATACGCGGCTCACCGACCCGGAAGTGCTGGAAATGCGCTATCCGGTGCTGCTCGAGGATTTCCACATCCGCAAGGGCTCCGGCGGAAAGGGTAAATGGCACGCCGGCGACGGCACGAAGCGCACCATACGCTTCCTTGAGACAATGGACTGCGCCATCCTCTCCTCGCACCGCACGGTGCCGCCGCACGGGCTGGAAGGTGGCGCGCCCGGTGAGCTGGGAAAAACCGAAGTCCGCCGCAAGGACGGCCGGATCGAGGAGCTGAAGGGCTGCGACCAAACGGTGCTGGAGCCCGGCGAGGCAGTGATCGTGACGACGCCGACCGGCGGCGGGTTCGGGGCGGCCTAGACGCGAAGCTTCACCGCGCCATCCAGTCGCTCTATCATCCTTTCGCGTACGAGGCTTGCCAGCGCCCTGTAGACCGCCTCGTGGGTCAGACCCAGCTCGCCGGCGACCTGCTTCCACGGCCGGTCGATGGCAATGATGCCGGCATCCGACGGTTGCAATTGCAGCCAGGCGAGCACCCGCTCCTGCGCCGACCGGATCCCGAACAGGGCCGCCTGCGCCCGCAGCGCCTGCAGCCGGCCGGCAAAATGGCCGAGCAGCGCCAGCGCGGCATCCGGTCTGGCCTTCAAGGCATCGAGCACCTCCGGTTTCGGAAAGGCCAGCAAAGCCGTCTCCCCCGCCGCCTCCGCGTCGCAATGGTAGCTGTCGGAGAACAAAGAAGCCTCGGCGAGCAGCGCGCCGTCGCCGGCCGATTGCAGCCTGATCGCGTTGCCGTCCGGCATGTGCCGGATCAGGTCGACCCGGCCCTTCTCCACGATGAACAACTCGGCGACGCGCGCGCCGGTCGTAAACAATGTCTCGCCGGCCGACAGGTGGCGCAGGCTTCGCCGCAGCCCAAGCGGCTCCAGCAGGGAAAGACTGTCGATCATGTCCAACGATATGATCGAAATCATATGCGCGCAAGCAAGGCCATGGCATCGAACAGTCAACGACCCGAACTGATGGAGCCCGCCGATGCACCGGATTCTGATTGCAGCCGCCCTCTTCGCAGCCGCCACGCCATTGGCCCATGGCCAGAGCATGGACCATTCCGGACATGACCCGTCCGCCCTCGCGATGCATTCCGGTCCGGCTGCCCTGCCGACCGAAGGCGGCCAGTCCGCCTTTGCAGCGATCCAGGAAATCGTAGCGCTCCTCAGCGCCGACCCCGACACAGACTGGTCGAAGGTCGATATCGACGCACTGCGGAACCATCTCGTCGACATGGACGAGCTGACGCGCAACGCCGTCGCCGACGCGCTGGAAATCGACGGCGGGCTGACGATCCGCGTCACCGGGAGCGGCCGTACCCTGCGCGCGGTCCGGAACATGGTCCCGGCCCACGCGCGGGAGCTGGACAGGATCGAAGGCTGGTCGGCATCGGGCGAACCGGCGAACGACGGCGCGGTCCTGACGGTCACCTCGTCCGACGCGGCCGAAATCGCCAGGATCCGGGCGCTCGGTTTCTTCGGTCTGATGGCCACCGGCGCGCACCACCAGGCACACCACTGGGCAATGGCGACCGGCGCGCCGGTGCATGATCACTGAATACCGCGGGTTCCTGCCGGAACGGCCGGCGGACCGGCACCAGCAGGGCAACTTGCGCGGATGCAACCCATCATGTGCGTTTTTGCGGGCCGCCCGCCTGAACCACCCTACGCGCCACTGCGTCCAAACGGACATTGCAACCCCGATCCAAGGAATTTGCCATGTCTTTCAAGAAAATCGCGGCTGCGGCGGCCCTGTTGATGACCGTCTCCGCCCTGCCCACGTCCGCCGGAACGATCGTCGCGGCCTCGCCCGACCTGATCGTCAAGTTCTCCACCTCCAACGGCCGCGTCAGCCTGCGCAACGTCGGCACCAAATCGTCGACGAATAGCGTCGTCACGATCGTCTGCCAGAAGATCTCCGGCCGCGGCTCCTGCCCGGACCCCAACCCGAAGCTGGTGAAGAAGTATGAAAATCCGGCCTTTCCTAACGCCGCGACCGTCAAGTTCGGCGGCATCAAGGCCGGCAAGTCGAAGAACCACGTGCTGAACTTCTGGCCGTCGCTCGCCTTCGCCCCTGGCCAGTACCGCTTCACCCTGATCGCCGACGCCGGCAACAGTAACGGCGAATCGAACGAAGGCAACAACACGACGGTGGTGATCAAGACGGTGCCGTAAGCGCAGCCCGGCCGGACCCGCGGCTTCTCCACAACCCGCTTGTCAACACCTTCGTTGCGATGCAACATCAAGAAGGGACTGAGCGGCGGCATCAGGAGGCGGGTCTCATGGCGGGAAAGATCATCACAATAGCGCAACAGAAGGGCGGCTCGGGCAAGACGACCCTGGCCGCCCATCTTGCTGTCGCCTGGGCGCAACAGCGGGGAACCCGCGTCGCCATACTCGACATCGACCCCCAGGGCAGCCTGGGCGAATGGTTC
>DATHRP010000617.1:0-10298 GCA_035465195.1 Afifellaceae bacterium
CCCGCAAGATCGCGCGTGCCGAATTGGAGCGCTCCGAACTGATCAAGACCCTGAAGGGCAGGGAATTCTATGCGATCGGCGGCACATGGCGGTCGCTTGCCAAGTTGCACATGGAGCACACCGCCTATCCGCTCCACGTCATGCAGCACTACCGCCTGAACCCGCGCAAGATCGGCGATTTCCTGAAGCGCATCGCGCGCGGCGACCTGGATACGGTGGAGGGGATCGACGTGGTCTCGAAACAGCGGCTGGCCCTGCTGCCCTACGGGGCGGCGGTGCTGCTTGAGCTGATCGACATCGGCAGGCCGAAGAGCATCGTCATGTCGGCGCTGGGCCTGCGCGAAGGCGTGCTTTATTCCCGTCTCGACGAACGGGAGAGGGCCGAAGACCCGTTGATCTCCGCGGCCGCGGAACTGGCTGAACTGCGCGCGCGGTCGCTGGACCATGCCTGGGAACTGGTCGACTGGACCGGCCCGGCGATGGTTGCCGCCGGAATGGAGGAGACGGAGGAGGAGGCGCGGCTCCGCTCCGCGGCATGCCTGCTCGCCGATATCGGCTGGCGGGCGCATCCGGACTATCGCGGCGAGCAGAGCCTGAACATCATCGCCAACGCGGCATTCGTCGGCCTAGACCATCCGGGCCGGGTCTATCTTTCGATGGCCGTCTATTACCGCCATTCCGGCCTTTCGGAATCCGATCTCTCGCCGGCCATCCGGGCGCTCGCCCCGCGCCGCTACCAGGAGCGGGCCAAGGTGCTGGCGGCGATCTTCCGGGTCGGCTACCTGATCTCCGCTTCGATGCCCGGCATCATCCCGCGCACCCGGATCGTGCGGTCCGGTAACGCCCTGGTGCTGGAACTGCCTGCAGACCTTGCCATGCTCGCCGGCGGTCGCCTGGAAAACCGCATGAAACAGCTTGGTAATGTGTGCGGTCTATCGGCGGAAATCCGCGTGGCGGGGAGCCAGGACCTGTCATAAAACAGGACCGCCAAAGCCTCGCGACTGCCAGACATGGAAATCGGAGGAACGAGATACCTCTGATTTGGGAATCGCCGTCGTCAACCGCGACTAGCTTCGAGCCGAACCCGAAGTTCCTTCGACCAAGTCGAGGATCTCTCGGAGATTGATCGTGAAAACTCCTGCATTTCCTTCGTCATAAAGTTCGCGGAATTGCAGGTAAGCGTCAGAGAAATCGGGATGACGTGCAGTTGGCCCCTCGTTTGATACCAACTCGACCGCATCGGCTCTCAGCACCTCGTCCGTCACCGGGGCATGTGGCAACACCGTCTGGATGCCGCCTTCAAATGCCGGGTTACGAATGCGAACTCCCGTCAATGCGACGGAATAGATGCGTCCGACTACAGCATCATCCATTACCGCCAAGACCAGAACGTGCGTGTCGCCATCCCGTGGACGGCCGTGCATGCGCCATACCTGTCCTGCTTCAAACTGGTCTGTCTTCACCATCGGCCCGTGTACCTCGTACGCTCCGAGTGGCTTAATCAGCCAACATGGCCTGGGCCTACTCGGCGGCCTGCCGGAAATCGTCGAGTTCGACAGCCGCGACCTTGTTGCCCGACAAAGCGAGCGCCAGCGTGCCGTTCTTGATGGCCAGCGCCTTCTCGCCGAACAGTTCGCGGCGCCAGCCCTTCATCGCCGGCACGTCGGCTTCATCGTCGGCGGCGATCTTTTCAAGGTCGTCGACCGTGGCGATGATTCGCGAGGCGACGCCGTGCTGCTCGGCGGTCATCTTCAGAAGCACCTTGAGAAGCTCGGTCGCCGCACCGGCATGGTCGGGCGGGATGCGGGTGCGCGGAATCCGCGGCAGGTCGCTTTCGTCGATCGCAAACGCCTGCTCGACGGCCGCCAGGATGTCCTGGGCCGCCGCCGAACGCTCGTAGCCGCGCGGAATGGAGCGCAGGTGCGCAAGGCTACCGGCGTCTCTCGGCTGCTGCAGGGCGATCTCGTAGATTGCATCGTCCTTGAGGACACGGTTGCGGGGAACGTTGCGGCTCTGTGCCTCGGTTTCGCGCCAGGCCGCTACGGATTGCAAGACGGCGAGCTGACGCGGTTTCTTCACCCGCATCTTGAGCCGCTGCCAGGCGTTTTCGGGGTGGCTGCGATAGGTCTCGATATCCGACAGCACGGCCATTTCCTCGGCCACCCAATGGGCACGCTTCTGCTTGTCGAGGTCGTCCACCAGGTTGGTGTAGACGTTGCGCAGATGCGTGACGTCGGACAGGGCGTAATGCAATTGCTTGTCGGAAAGCGGCCGCCGTGACCAGTCGGTGAAGCGTGACGTCTTGTCGATATGCTCGCCGGTCGTGCGCCTGACGAGCTGGTCGTAGCTGACCTGGTCGCCGAAACCGCAGACCATGGCGGCGATCTGGGTATCGAACAAAGGTTTCGGCACGACACCGCTCAGATGGACGAAGATCTCGACATCCTGGCGGGCGGCGTGAAACACCTTCATGACGGATTCATCGGCCATCAGCCCGAAAAAGGCGTCGAGCTTCAGGTTGGCGGCCAGCGGGTCGATGATGAAGGCGTCGTCAGGGCTGGCGATCTGGATCAGGCAGAGGTTGGCCCAGAAGGTCGTCTCGCGCATGAATTCGGTGTCGACCGCCACGTAGGCCGCCCGGGAAAGGCGTTCGCAAGCGGCGGCGAGCGCCGCGCTGTCGGTTATCATCTCGTAGTCGTGCGAATGCTTGTTCATGGACGATGTCTATAAATGATCCGAGTGATTCTGTCGCCATCGGTGCAATGCCGATCAGCGACTTTTCCGCGACAATCTGCGGGCGAGACGGAAGAAGACCGGCGAGGTCCGCAGCAACGGCACAAACCGGGTCCTGGCGCCCCGGGGAACCGGTGCGCGGCGGCTCATCCTGTAAACCGTGACCAGGATCAGCGCGCCGTGAATCACGCTCGTATAGGTGAAAAAGGCCGGGGCTCCAAGCGTCTCGATGACGAGCGAGGCGGCGAACGGGCCGACGATGGCGCCGAGCGAGAAGAAGAAGCTGAGGCCGGCCGCCACCAGCACGTAGTCGTCGTCGGACGCCTGGTCGTTGGCATGGGCGGCCGACAGCGAATAGAGCGGCAGCGCGAAGGCTCCGAACGCGAAGGCGCCGAGATAGACGGCAATCGGCTCTCGGGCGTAGAGGCTGAGGAACAGGCCGGCCAGCATGGCGCCGCCGGTGGCGATCAGCACCGAATAGCGCCGGTCGGTGCGGTCGGAGACATAGCCCAGCGGGTATTGCAGGATCGCGCCGCCGACGATGCCGGCGCTGACGAAGAGCGCGATCCCGGTGACGCCGAGGCCTATCTCGCGGGCATAGAGCGGCCCGATCAGCCGGAAGGCGCTGTTGGTCAATCCGATGGTGACGCAGCCGATGCAGGCGAGCGGCGAGATCGTCCAGATCGCCGGCAGGTCGAGGCGCGCCTTCTCGGGCGCCTTCGGCCGTGAGCGGTCGGCCAGGCAGACGGGCACCAGCGACAGGCAGTAGAGGATGGCGGTGACCGCGAAGATCTCGAAACCGCTAACGGGAAACAGCGGCAGCAGGAACTGGCCGCCGGTGACGGCGCCGATGTCGACAAGGCGGTAAATGCTGAGCACCCGGCCGCGGTCGGCGTTCTCGGAGCGGGAATTAAGCCAGCTTTCGATCGTTGTCGCCAGGCCGGAGAAGCAGATGCCCATCACGGCGCGTATGGCCGCCCAGACCAGCGGTTCGATGACCAGGACGAGGCAAAGCGTGCCGACGGCGGCGATCGCCGCCAGGCCGGCGAAGACACGGATATGGCCGACCGCACCGATCAGGTGGGGCGCCAGCCAGGAGGATATCATCACGCCGGCGAAATAGGCGGCGCTGACGAGACCGATCACGGCGGTCGGAAACCCCTCGTGATCGGCGCGCAGGGCGATCAGGGTGCCCTGCAGGCCGTTGGCCGCAAGCAGGATGCCCGCGGCTGCGAGCAGCGGTGTCAGCGGGACGAGGCGGGTCATTGGGGCATGCGGAATCCGGCCGGCGCCGGCGGAAATCGGGTGAAAGACTGCGACGGCATTCGCTACCGGAGCCGAGGGAGCATGTCACGCCGAAAAACGCCGGAACGGCGCGAATGCGGTGATCTGGACTCTTGACAGATTCGCGCGGTTCTGCGCTTCTCCGGCGGCAATTCCGACCCCTACAGGATCAATCAGGCAGCGGCTTCATGCATCGCTATCGAACTCACACCTGCGGCGACCTGCGCGCCGCCCATGTCGACCAGTCCGTCCGGCTCTCCGGCTGGGTGCACCGCGTGCGCGATCACGGCGGCCTCCTGTTCATCGACCTCAGGGACCATTACGGGCTGACGCAGATCGTTGCCGACCCGGATTCCCCGGCTTTCGGCACGGCCGAGAGCCTGCGCTCGGAATGGTGCATCAGGGTCGACGGCAATGTGAAGGCACGCTCGGCGGAGACGGTCAATCCGCAGCTCGACACCGGCGAGATCGAGGTTTTCGCGCAGGAGATCGAAGTGCTGTCGGATGCCCCGGAACTTCCGCTGCCGGTCTTCGGCGAGCCTGACTATCCGGAGGATACGCGTCTGCGGTACCGGTTCCTGGACCTCAGGCGGGAAACGCTGCACAAGACGATCGTCGCGCGTTCGGCGGTCGTCAGGACGCTGCGCGACCTGATGCAGGAACAGGGCTTCACCGAATTCCAGACGCCGATCCTGACGGCCTCGTCGCCCGAAGGCGCGCGCGACTTCCTGGTGCCGTCGCGGATCCATCCGGGCAAGTTCTATGCTCTGCCGCAGGCGCCGCAGCAATTCAAGCAGCTGATCATGATGGCGGGCTTCGACCGGTATTTCCAGATCGCGCCGTGCTTCCGCGACGAGGATCCGCGGGCCGACCGGCTGCCCGGCGAATTCTACCAACTCGACATCGAGATGAGCTTCGTCACGCAGGACGACGTGTTTACGGCGATGGAGCCGGTGATGCGCGGCATCTTCGAGGCCTTCGCCGACGGCAAGCCGGTGACGCAGTCGTTCCCGCGCATTCCGTTCCACGAGGCGATGCGCAAATACGGTTCCGACAAGCCGGACCTGCGCAACCCGATCGTCATGGAAGAGGTGACGGAGCACTTCGCCGGTTCCGGCTTCAAGGTGTTCGCCAACATGATCGCATCCGACCCGAAGATCGAGGTCTGGGCGATTCCCGCCAAGGGCGGCGGGAGCCGCGCCTTCTGCGACCGGATGAATTCCTGGGCGCAGGGCGAGGGCCAGCCGGGCCTCGGCTACATCTTCTTCCGCCAGGACGGCGGTGCGCTCGAGGGCGCCGGCCCGATCGCCAAGAATATCGGCGAGGAGCGGACGACCGCCATTCGCGAGCAGCTCGGCCTTGGCGACGGCGAGGCCGTGTTCGTCGTCGCCGGCGATCCGAAGGCGTTTGCCGAGTTCGCCGGCGCGGCGCGCCAGCGAGCCGGGTCGGAGCTGAACCTGATCAACGAGGACCGGTTCGAACTCGCCTGGATCGTCGACTTCCCGATGTACGAATGGAACGACGACGAGAAGCGGGTCGACTTCTCGCACAATCCGTTCTCCATGCCGCAGGGCGGATTGGAGGCGCTGGAAGGCGAAGATCCGCTGTCCATCGCCGCCTACCAGTACGACGTGGTGTGCAACGGTTACGAAATCGGTTCCGGCGCGATCCGCAACCATCGCCCCGACATCATGAAGAAGGCGTTCGCCATCGCCGGCTACGGCGAGGACGTGCTCGAGGAGAAATTCGGCGGCATGCTGCGGGCTCTGCAGTTCGGCGCGCCGCCTCACGGCGGCATGGCTGCCGGCCTCGACCGGATCGTGATGCTGGTGTGCGGCCGCAAGAACCTGCGGGAAGTCACCATGTTCCCGATGAACCAGCAGGCGGAAGACCTGCTGATGGGCGCGCCGTCGGAGGTGACGGCGGCGCAGTTGCGGGATCTTTCGATAAGGGTGCTGCCGCCGGCGAAATGACGCCGGCGGCAGTTGCCGGCTATTTCGCTTCGACCGATACGTTGAGCTGGTCTGGCAGGGTCTGCGGCGCGGACTGGGCGACGCCCATGATCTCGGCGGCCGACATCGGTTTCTCCGGCTTGACGTTGACCTCGATCGTGCCCGGATTCATCAGGAACGATCCTGCCGCCGTCGCAACCTCTTCCTGGAAAGCCTGGTTGTTGATCGCGCTCAGCATGAACGGCAGGGCCATCGACATCTGCTGCGCGAACTGCTCGCGCTCCATGCCCTGCTGCCCGGCCATCTGGTCGAGGATGCGCACGGCCAGGGAATCGTCGACATACTTCAGCGAGATGCTGTTCAGCGTGACGTTCATCATCTCCATCGGGTTCGGATTTTCCGTGTTCAGGAGATTGGGATAATTGTCCATGTCGAGGGTGAAGGTCAGCGCACCGACCTCGGGCGCGGAGATCGTCATCTCTTCAAGGGCGAAACCGGACGATTCATAGCGTGCGCGGCCGCTGGCATTGATGGCGAAGACAATGTCGCCTTCATATCCGAGTGCCTGCGGGGATGTCGGCCCCGGCGGGAACGCGCCGGTGGGGACCTTGATGCCCGTAATCGTCATGTTACCGCTTGCCGGCAGGTCGCTGTTGAAGTCTCCAAGCATGAACTTCGCATCGTCGATGGTGATCGTCGCGTTGATTTCCTTGACGAGTATCGTGATATCCCCGGCTTCCGCGGACCGGTAGACGACAGGCATCGGGATCTTGTCGCCTTCCGAATTGCGTGTCTTCATATCGTCGACCCGGGCATCCGGGATCTTGATCTCCAGCTTGTCTTCGACCTGGAGCGTCATGCCGGAATAGACCGCGCCCGCCGCAGCGAAATGGCCGTCGCCCGTCTCGGTGACATCCATCAGCCGGACCTCGGAAACCACGCCCAACGCCGTTTCCTTGCCATCGGCCTTGGTCGACGTCTTGACATCCTTGACGACGATATCGGAGCCGTCCTGGGATACGTCGCCCAGTGTCACGGTGACATCGCTGCCTGCCGTTTCAGCAGGGGTCAGAAACGCCTTTGCGGCGGCCTCGGGGTCAAGCGCCGAGGCTCCGGTCGCTTGCACCAGGAGAATCAACGCAGTCGCGCAAGTCAGGCGGAGCATTTTCATCGAGATTTCCTTCAATTGAGGGTCTGCGGTCGGTCGGGTCGTTCGGTTAGCAAGGACCGGTTGTCAAAGGCTGAAAAAGACTTCTAAAAACTGCGCCTAAATCCGTACCCGGACGTAGGAGCCGGGCGCATCCTCGATCGGTTTCAGCTTGCCGCCGCCAGGTGCCCGCTTCTTGGTGGTCTGACTGTTTAGCGACTCTATCCAGCTTTGCCAATCCGGCCACCACGACCCCGGATTCTC
Organism: Afifellaceae bacterium; assembly: GCA_035465195.1. Lineage (GTDB taxonomy): Bacteria > Pseudomonadota > Alphaproteobacteria > Rhizobiales > Afifellaceae > CAMYKZ01. Next base: position 7,381 of record DATHRP010000617.1, read on the forward strand.
GGTTGCTTTCGCGATCCATTTGTCCAGTTCGCCCTTCGGCGGTCCTCCCGTCCAGTACTGGTACTTATTCTTGGCGGGTGGATTGACAACGCCGGCAATGTGACCGGACCCCGCCAGCACATAACGGACCGGACCGCCGAAAAACTGCGAGCCGACGAACACAGACCGGGCCGGCGCGATATGGTCTTCCCGCGCGGCGAGATTGTAGATCGGAGTCTTGACCTTTTTCAGGCTGAGTTTCTCGCCAGCGATGACCATTTCGCCCCTGGAGAGCCGGTTTTCCAGATAGCAATTGCGCAGATAGAAGGAATGGTTGGCGCAGGGCATGCGTGTGGCGTCGGCATTCCAATAGAGCAGGTCGAAGGGGAACGGATCCTTGCCTTTCAGGTAGTTGTTGACGACGTAGGGCCAGATCAGGTCGTTCGACCTGAGCAGGTTGAAGGCGGTCGCCATCTTGGAACCTTCCAGATAGCCGGATTCGCGCATGCGCTTTTCGAGCGTCCCGATCTGCTCCTCGTCCGCGAACACTTTCAGATCGCCGGCATGGGTGAAATCGACCTGGGTGGTGAAGAACGTCGCCGATGCGATCCGGTTGTCCTTCTTGCCGGCCATGTAGGCCAGGGTGACGGCGAGCAATGTCCCGCCGACGCAATAGCCGATCGCGTTGACCCGGCTCTCGCCGGTCGCGGTCTTGATCGTGTCGAGGGCAAACAGGATTCCCTCTTTCATGTAGCTTTCGAAATCCCGGTCGGCGTGGCGTTCGTCCGGGTTGACCCACGATATGACGAACACGGTGTGGCCCTGTTCCACCGCCCACTTGATGAAGGATTTTTCCGGGTTGAGGTCGAGGATGTAGAACTTGTTGATCCAGGGGGGAACGATGAGAAGCGGGCGCTTCAGCACCTTATCCGTTGCAGGCGCATACTGGATGACCTGGCAGATGTCGTTCTGGGCGATCACCTTGCCGGGCGTCAGCGCGATGTTCTTTCCGACCTCGAAGCGGGCGTAGTCGGACTGCCTGATCCTCAGATTGCCCTTTCCCGCCTCGATGTCCTCGGCAAGCATCCGCATGCCGCGGACGAGGTTCTCGCCGCGGGTCGCCGCGGTCTCGCGCATGACCTCGGGGTTGGTGGCCGGGAAGTTCGTCGGCGAAAGGGCATTGTTGAGTTGCTCGATATAGAACCGCGCCTTGTGGCGTGTGTGCTCGTCGAGGCCTTCGGCGCCCTCGACGAGTTCTTCCGCCCACTGGCTGGTCGCCAGGTAGAGCTGTTTCAGGGCATCGAAGACCGGGTTGTTGCTCCATTCCGGATCGGCGAATCGCTTGTCGCCCGGCTTCGGGTCAACTGTATGGGCCGGTTTTTCGCCCATGGTCTTGCGCAGCGAGCCGTTCCAGATGGCGAGATAATTGCCCCACAGCCGGGTCTGGGCCTCGATCATGCGGGCAGGATCGGAGGCCCAGTATTCGCCGATTTGGGCAATCGTCTTCACCATGTCGGCCGCCTGGTCGGCGAAGGGATCGCTGGTCGAGCCGTTTTCGCGCGGCTTCAGGTAGGCCGCGAGTGCCCGGCCGCCTTCCACGAATGCCTTTGCCAGGTTGCGCGAAAGGACTTCCGGATCGGTCTCGGGCCTCGTGTCGCCCGGATCTTTTTCCTCGTCTTTGCCGCCGATTTGGCCGGTCTTATCGTTCATTTGTACAGTCCGTGGCCCGGTTGGGCTGTTGCTACAATTCAACCATTTTACCCGCATTTTTATAACACAGGTTTGAGATTGGGTTCGATAGGTGTATGCCACCGGTTCAGGCGGGCGATATTCGGGCCGGCGCGCGGGCCTTCTGCGGAAGGTCTATCCGGCTCGCTGGTGCAGATGAGACTTGTGTCATGGCTTTGCCTTTCGTTTCATTCCGGACACTCCTTCTGTGCGCCGCCCTTTCCGGCTGCGCCGGCTCGCAGGCGGTCACGGGCGCGCTGCAGGAGCCGGCGGCCGAGCCCGCGCAGTCCCCGGAACGCGCCGCCGCCGTCGCCGAGATCAGGCAGAAGGCGGAAGCCGCCGCGGCGCAGCAGACCGGTGAGGCTCCCGACGTCTACCAGACCCACGGGCCGGCGACTGTCCGGGCCAGGAGCTACGGCGAGGTCAAGGCCATAGAGGCCGAACTCAGGGCCATAGCCGAAGCATCGAAACGTCCGGGCAGTGTCGCCGAACTCGAAGCCTTGCGCAGACGTGCCGCCTATCTGGAGGAACTTCGGCGCAAATCCGCGTCAGACCTTGACGAAAGCCCGAATACAGGGTCCATCACGCAATAGAGACAGATCGGCCAGCGAATCCGATTTTCGAACCGAGACCTAAGAACCATGGATGAGTTTTACAAGATCAAACGGCTGCCGCCTTACGTATTCGAGGAAGTAAACCGGCTGAAGGGTCGGGCGCGCTCCGAAGGCGCCGATATCGTCGATCTCGGCATGGGCAATCCGGACCTCGCCACGCCCCAGCATGTCGTCGACAAGCTGGTGGAGACGGTGCAGAAGCCGCGCACCCACCGCTATTCGGCATCGCGTGGCATTCCGGGCCTGCGCAAGGCGCAGGCGGAATATTACAAGCGCCGTTTCGGCGTCAGGCTCGATCCCGATCGACAGGTCGTGGCGACGCTCGGGTCCAAGGAAGGCTTCGCCAACATGGCTCAGGCGATCACCGCTCCCGGCGACGTCGTCCTGGTGCCCAATCCGAGCTATCCGATCCATGCCTTCGGTTTCATCATGTCGGGCGGCGTCGTGCGGTCGATCCCTGCGGAGCCCGGCGAGGCGTTCTTCGAGGCGGCCGAGCGCGCGATCCATCATTCCGTGCCGAAGGCGATCGCGATGATCCTCAATTATCCATCTAATCCGACTGACTATATCGCGGACCTCGACTTCTACAAGGACGTG
>DATHRP010000618.1:0-17835 GCA_035465195.1 Afifellaceae bacterium
ACCTGATCGGCGCGATCGGCCTCAATCGTATGCCCGATTTCTTCGCCCGGATGCATGCCGTTTCCGTCAGCGAGACGCTGGGCGCGGGGCTGCTCGTCGTCGGCATGCTGATCCAGGCCGGACCGACGCTGGTCGCCTTCAAGCTGATCATCATCCTGCTGGTGCTGCTCACCACCGGGTCGGTCGCCACTCATGCGCTGGCCCGCGCCGCCCTGCACGACGGCGAGAAGCCGCTGATCGCCGGCGACGACGGCACGCTGGCGCCGGGCGATCCCGACACGCTCTTCCCCGGCCTGGGCGCGCGCCTTGCCGCGCCGCTCAGGTCGGAAACCGTCGAACAGCCGGAGGAAGAACCATCGAAGCCCTGATCAACATGGTCCTGCTGACGCTGCTCGCAGCCGTCACGATCGGCATCATCCGCGCGCGCAGTCTGTTCGCCGTTGTCGTGCTGATCGGCGCCTATTCGTTCCTGATGGCGAGCGCGATGATCGTGCTGGACGCCGTCGACGTCGCCATGACGGAAGCGTCGGTGGGCGCCGGCATCTCCACGGTGCTGGTGCTCGGCACGCTGTATCTGACAAAGGTGCACGAGGCGCCGCCGCGCTACACGGCGCTGCTGCCGCTGTTCGTCGCCATCGGCACCGGGGCCGTGCTGGTCTACGGCATATCCGGCCTGCCGGAATTCGGTGCCGCCCATACGCCGGTCAACACCCATGTCGGGATGTCCTACATGGACAGGTCGGTACCGGAGACCGGCATCCCCAACGTCGTCACCTCGGTGCTGGCCAGCTACCGCGGGTTCGACACGCTGGGCGAGACGGCGGTGATCTTCACCGCCGGCATCGGCGTGCTGATGCTGCTCAAGCGGTTCAAGGCGAAGGACTGAGGTCACCCCATGCGTCTCGATGTCCTGCTCCGCGTCGCCTCGAAGCTGTTCCTGCCGTTCATCCTGATGTTCGCGCTCTATGTCCAGTTCCACGGCGATTACGGCCCGGGCGGCGGCTTCCAGGCCGGCGTCATCGTCGCCGCAGCCGTGGTGTTGTACGCGATCATCTTCGGGCTGGACGAGGCCCACAAGGTGGTGCCGTCGGCGGTCGTGGAAGCCATGGTCCCGCTCGGCGTGCTGATCTTTGCTGGCGTCGGTGTCGTCAACATGATCGGCGGCGACAACTTCCTAAACTACACGCATCTCGCGCACGACCAGATTCATGGCCAGGAATGGGGCGTCTTCCTGGTCGAGTTCGGCGTGCTGGTGACAGTATCGGGGACGATGGTGGCGATCTTCTACGCCTTTGCCGGACGGGGTAAGGCATGACGCTGGCCGCCGAGATCATCGCCAACTACAATTACTGGATCACCATCTTCCTGATGGTGGCGGGGCTCTATATCGTCGTCTCGCGTACCAATCTGGTGAAGACGCTGGTCGGGCTGTCGCTGTTCCAGACATCGGTTTATCTGCTGTTCCTATCGCCGGGGAAGATCCTCGGCGGAACGCCGCCGATCGTCGCCGAAGGCTTCACGGTCTATTCCAACCCGCTGCCACACGTGCTGATCCTGACAGCGATCGTCGTCGGCGTCGCCACGCTGGCGCTCGGGCTCGCCCTCGTCGTGCGGATCAACGAGACGTTCGGAACCATAGAAGAAGACGAAATAATCGACAGGCTGGAGCGCGAGTGATTTCCCAACTTCCGGCATTGCAGGTGGTGATCCCCCTGCTCGGCGCGCTGATCGTCGCGATCCTGCGCAGCGGCACGATCGGGTGGATCGTGTCGCTGGCGGTGAGCTGGACAATGCCAGTGATCGCGATCGTGCTGCTCGGCCATGTCAGCGAGCACGGCCCGATCTCCTACGCCATGGGCGGCTGGGAGCCGCCGGCCGGCATCGAATACCGGGTCGACCAGGCGAACGCCTACCTGCTGCTGCTGGTCTCCGGCATGGCGGCGCTGGTGATGACCTATGCGCCGCGCAGCCTAGCCTCGGAGATCTCCCCCAACGTGCTCGGCTGGTACTATTCCATGTACCTGACCTGCCTGGCCGGCCTGCTCGGCATCGCGATCACCGGCGACGCCTTCAACGTCTTCGTGTTCATGGAGGTCTCGTCGCTCGCGACCTACGTGATGATCGCGCTCGGCCGCGACCGGCGGGCGATCATGTCCGCCTACCAGTACCTGATCGTCGGCACCATCGGCGCGACCTTCTACGTAATCGGCGTCGGGCTCCTGTTCGTGATGACGGGATCGCTCAACCTGTTCGACATCGCCGGCAGGCTGGGAGACGTCGAAAGCTCACGGCCGCTGATCGCGGCGCTGGCCTTCCTGACCGTCGGCATCGGCCTGAAGCTGGCGCTCTTCCCTTTGCATCTGTGGCTACCCAACGCCTATGCGTTCGCGCCATCGGTGGCGACGGCGTTCCTGGCGTCCACCGCGACCAAGGTCGCCGTCTACCTGCTCCTGCGCATCCTGTTCTCGGTGTTCGGCGTCACCGTCGTGTTCAGCGAGTTCAACACGGCGGAAATCCTGCTCACGCTGTCGGTCGCGGCGATGCTGATCCCGTCGATCGTGGCGATCTTCCAGGCCAACGTGAAGCGGATGCTCGCCTATTCGTCGGTAGCCCAGATCGGCTACATCACGCTCGGCATCGCGCTGGCCAACCAGACCGGGCTGACCGGCGGTATCGCGCACATCTTCAACCACGCACTGATCAAGGGCTGCTTGTTCCTCGCGATCGGCTGCGTGGTGTTCTCATCCGGCGTCACCAAGATCGACAACATGGCCGGCATCGGCCGCCGCATGCCGCTGACCATGGCGGCCTTCGTGATCGCCGGGCTCGGTCTGATCGGCGTGCCCGGCACGGCCGGCTTCGTATCGAAATGGTACCTCGTGGCCGGCGCACTGGAAAAGGACATGTGGTGGCTGGCCGGGATCATCGTCGTCAGCTCGCTGCTGGCCGTGCTCTATATCGGCCGGGTGGTCGAGGTCGCCTGGTTCCGCGAACCCGGCGACAGCCTGAAGGCGATCCGCGACGTGCCGCCTGAAATGATGATCGTCACCTGGGTGCTGGCCGCTGCGACCATCTGGTTCGGCTTCGCGACCGATATTTCGGCCGGCGTCGCCGCCGAGGCGGCTCAGGTGCTTCTGGCGGGGTACCGATGAGCGCAGACACTCTCATATACCTCGCCCTTATCATCCCCACCGCCGGGGCTGCGCTGATCGCGGCGACCGGCTGGAGCCCGAATCTGCGCGAGGGCGTGACGCTGGCGACGGCGGTCGCGCTGTTCGTCACGGTGATGGCGCTGGCGGCGCGGGTGGCGGCCGGGGAGATGCCGGGCACCGAACCGCTCGAGATCTTCTCCGGCGTCAGCCTGGGCTTCACCATCGAGCCGCTCGGCATGATCTTCGGTTGCGTCGCCTCGACGCTGTGGATCGTCAATTCGATCTATTCGATCGGCTACATGCGCGGCAACAACGAGCCGCGGCAGACCTCCTTCTACGTCTGTTTCGCGATCGCCATTGCCGGCGCCATCGGCGTCGCCTTCTCAGGCAACCTGTTCACACTGTTCCTGTTCTACGAGATCCTGACGCTGTCGACCTATCCGCTGGTCACGCACAAGGCCAATGACGAGGCAATGGCCTCCGGTCGGGTCTACCTGCTGATGCTGATCGGCACTTCGATGGTGCTCCTACTGCCTGCAATCATCGCCACCGGCGTCGTCGCCGGCACGCTGGATTTCACACCGGGCGGCATTCTGGAGGGCAGGCTCGGCACGACGGTGCTGGCCCTTCTCCTCGCCGCCTACATGTTCGGCATCGGCAAGGCGGCGCTGATGCCGATGCATTTCTGGCTGCCGGCGGCGATGGTGGCGCCGACGCCGGTCTCCGCGCTGCTGCACGCCGTCGCCGTGGTCAAGGCCGGCGTGTTCACGGTCGTCAAGGTGATCGTCTACGTCTTCGGAATCGACGTCCTGAAGGATACCGGTGCCGGTGACTGGCTGATCTACGCCGCGGGCTTCACGGTAATCGCCGCCTCGCTGGTCGCGCTCCGACAGGACAACCTGAAAAAGCGGCTCGCCTATTCCACCGTCAGCCAGCTCTCCTACGTGGTCCTGGCCGCCGCTATCCTGACACCGGTCGCGATCGTCGGCGCGGCGTTGCACATCGCCGCCCATGCGGTCTCGAAGATCACCCTCTTCTTCGCCGCCGGCTCTATCTATACCGCGGCGCACCTGACGGAAGTCAGCCAGCTCAACGGCATCGGCCGACGTATGCCGTGGACGATGACGGCGTTCGCCATCGGCGCGCTGTCGATGATCGGCGTTCCGCCGACCGTCGGTTTCGCCAGCAAGTGGTTCATGCTGAGCGCCGGCATGTCCGACGCGAACTGGGTCGCCATCGCCGTGATCTTCATTTCCACCATGCTGAACGCCGGCTATTTCCTGCCGATCGTCTATCGCGCCTTCTTCCTGGCGCCTGACGACAACCATCATGGCGACGAGCATCACGGAGACGGACATCACGGAGACGGGCATCACGGAGACGGGCACGCGCACGATCACGGTGAGGCGCCGCTGCCGATCGTGATCGCGCTCTCGGCAACGGCGGCCGGTACGATTATCCTGTTCCTGTTCCCCGACGTCGTGCTGCAGTTCGCGGAGGCGATCGCGGTCAGATGAGCGAGAAGGACAAGATGGCTCAAGAAAAACCCGACAGCGACCACTGGCTGGTGCGGCCGGAGAATATCCGCAAGCTCTGGATCGTCTTCATCGCCATCCTGGCGCTGACGGTGCTCGCCGACCTCTTCGTCGAGCACCACCCGCATTTCGGCCTCGACGGCACGTTCGGCTTCGGCGCCTGGTTCGGATTCATCTCCTGCGTGGTGCTGGTGTTCTTCTCCAAGGCGCTCGGCGCGCTGCTGAAACGGCCGGATACCTATTACGATGAGTGATTTCGCGCTTCCTCCCGGCCTGGTGCTGATGTTCGCGGGTGCGCTGATCCCGCTCCTGCCTGCTGCAAGCCGCATGGCGGTGATCCTGCTTGCGCCCGTGGCAACGCTGACCCTCGTCTGGCAGCTGCCCGACGGGGCGATCCTGGCCACGACCTATCTCGACTACGAGATCATCCCGGTCAGCGTCGACGCGCTGTCGCGGCTGTTCGCCATCGTGTTCTGCATCATGGCGTTCGCCGGCGGGCTGTTTTCGCTGAGGCAGGAGAAACTCGGCGAACTGGCGGCCGCCTTCATCTATGCGGGCTCTGCGATCGGCGTCGTCTTCGCCGGCGACCTCATCACCGTCTTCGTCTTCTGGGAGCTGATGGCGATCGCCTCGACCGTGGTGGTCTGGATGGGCGGCGCCTCCGCGCGGGCTTCGGGCCAGCGATACGCGGTGGTGCATTTCCTGGGCGGGGTCATGCTGATGGCCGGCATTGCCGGCGAAGTGGCGACGACCGGCTCGACTGCCTTCCACGCGATGGAGCCGGATTCGATCTCGCGCTGGCTGATCCTGGCCGCATTCCTGGTCAATGCCGGCGCGCCGCCGCTCTCGGCCTGGCTGCCGGACGCCTATCCGGCCGCCTCCTGGTCGGGGACGGTGTTCCTATCCGCCTTCACCACAAAGACGGCGGTCTACGTGCTGCTGCGCGGTTTCCCCGGCGCGGATATTCTGATTTTCTTCGGACTTTACATGGTGTTCTACGGGATCGTTTACGCGATTCTTGAAAACGACATGCGGCGCATCCTCGCCTATTCGATCGTCAACCAGGTCGGCTTCATGGTGACGGCTGTCGGCATCGGCACGGAGATGGCGCTGAACGGCGCGGCGGCCCACGCCTTCGCCCACATCATCTACAAGGCGCTGCTGCTGATGTCGGCGGGCTCGGTGCTCTACATGACCGGCAAGAGCAAGTGCACGGATCTCGGCGGCCTGTTCCGCACCATGCCGCTGACGGCGACCTGCGGCATCATCGGCGCGCTCGCCATCTCCGCCTTCCCGGCGACGTCCGGCTTCGTCTCCAAGTCAATGATCAGCCAGGCGGCCGGCGACGAGCATCTCGGGCTGGTCTGGTTCCTGCTGGCGGCGGCTTCGGCCGGCGTCTTCCTGCATGCCGGCATCAAGTTCCCCTGGTTCGTGTTCTTCCAGAAGGATTCCGGCATGCGGCCGAAGGAGCCGCCGATTTCGATGCGCGCGGCGATGGTGCTGATGTCGTTCCTGTGCATCTATCTGGGCCTCGTGCCCGGCCCGCTCTACGCGCTGCTCCCCTACCCGGTCGACTACGTGCCCTATACCGGCAGCCACGTCGTCTTCCAGCTGCAACTGCTGCTGTTTTCGGGCCTCGCCTTCTTCCTGCTGCTCGGCTTCCTGAAGCGGACGCTGACGATCACGCTCGATTTCGACTGGTTCTGGCGCGGCGGCGGCCGGGCGCTGGCACGCGAGTTCAACTGGCGCGGCGGCCAGGCCTGGGGGGCGCTTGCCGCCCGATATTTCAGGGCATGCCGGGGATTCGCGGAAGCGCTCTACCGCCACCACGGCCCGGACGGCATCCTGGCCCGCACCCGACCGACCGGATCAATGACGTTCTGGATGACGGTGATGCTGGCGGCCTACCTGGTATTCTACCTGTCGTAGGACGCGCTACACCCGCACGACCGACCGGAAGCGCTGGCGGTATCGGCCCGGCGTCGTGCCGGTGCGCTTGCGGAACAGACGGCGGAAATAGGTCGGATCCTCGTAGCCGAGCGCGCCGGCGATCGTGTCCGTCGCCTCGTCGCCGGTCTCCAGCATCTGCTTGGCTTCCTCGATCCTGAGCGTCTGAACATAATCCATCGGCGCATAACCGGTCGCCGCCTTGAAGCGGCGCTTGAAGGTGCGCTCGGCTAGGCCGGAACGCCGGACCATCAGCGCGACCGGGTTGGGCTCATTGTAGTGCATGGCCACCCACGACTGGCAGTCCGCGATGACGGCGTCGCTATGGTTGTCCGGCCGCCCCATGGCTGTGAAGGGAAGCTGGCCCTCGCTGCGATCGCCGAACAGGAAAATCTTGGCCGTGCGGATCGCCTCCTCACGGCCGTGCAGCCGGCTTATCAGGTAGAGCGCGAGATCTTCCCAAGACGAGGCGCCGCCGCTGGTTATGATGCGGTGCTCGTGGCCAGCCGGCACGATAATGCGATCGGGCTTCAGGTCGATTTCGGGGAATCCGGCCCTGAGGATGCCACAGGCGCTCCAGTGTGTCGTCGCCTCGACATCGTCGAGCAGTCCGCTGGCGGCAAGCAACGTCGTCCCGGTGCAAACCGAGCAGATGATCGCGCCCCTTGCATATTGCTCCCTGAGCCAGCGGCACATTGCCGGCCAGCGGGTGCGCAATTCCATGTCTGGCGTCAACGCCAGGTCGGCGACGATGATGACGTCGGTCCCGGCTATCTCGTCGATCGCGGCATGGGGCGCGATCGGCGTGCCCATGGCGCAAGTGAACGGCTTTCCATCGTCAGAGACGATGCCCACGTCGAACAGTGCCTCGGGTTCGCCCTCTCCGGTGATCTGCGGCCAGGTAATCCCGGCCAGCGAAAACACCTCGTAGAGCCCGTAGAGGGCGGCGGGCGTGCTTTCCGGCAAGGCGATCAGGCTGACCCTGACCGGCGCCGATGCGGGGGTTTGTGCCATGATCCGGTCATGGCATAAATGTCCCGTTTTTGTCCATTCCCGCTCTAACGCGGCCGGCCGACCCGGACTAGGTTCCGCGCTCCCTCGACAGGAACGAAAGGAACATCCCATGTCATCACTGGCTGTCGCCAACGACGAATTCGACATGACCGCCGCGGAGGCGTTCACCGAAACCGTCGGCAACATCATCAATTCCGGCGCGGTCGCCGTCATGCTTTCGATCGGCCATCGAACTGGCCTGTTCGACACAATGGCGGCGCTGCCGCCGAGCACCTCGGAGCACATCGCCAAGGCCGCCGATTTGTCGGAGCGTTATGTCCGCGAATGGCTGGCGGTGATGGTGACCGGCGGGATCGTCACCTACGACCCCACGCACCGCACCTATGCGCTGCCGGCCGAACACGCCGCCTGCCTGACGCGCAACGCGCCGCTCGGCAACATGGCGGTCTACGCCCAGTTCGTGCCGATGGCCGGCTCGGTGCAGGAGAAGATCCTCCACTGCTTCGAAACCGGCGACGGCGTCAGCTACGGTGATTATCCCTGCTTCCATGCCATCATGGCCGAGGACAGCGAGCAGACCGTGGTCGCACAATTGTTCGACACGATCCTGCCGCTGGCGCCAGGCCTGCAGACGCGGCTTGCCGCCGGCATCGACGTTCTGGACGCCGGCTGCGGTTCCGGTAAGGCCCTGATCGCCATGGCAAAGCGCTATCCGGCGAGCCGGTTCACCGGGTACGACCTCAGCGGCGAGGCGATCGCATCCGCCAGCAAATCGGCGGAAGCACAGGGTCTGACCAATGTCACCTTCACGGTGCGGGATCTGACAGGGTTTTCGGAACCGGAGAGCTACGACTTCATCACGTCGTTCGATGCGATCCACGACCAGAAGGATCCGCAGGGACTGGTGAGCGGAATCTACCGATCGCTCAGGCCGGGCGGTGTCTACCTGGTGCAGGATATCGGCGGCTCGGCCAAGCTGGAGAACAATCTCGACTTCCCATTCGCCGCTTTCCTTTACACCGCGTCGACCATGCACTGCACGCCGGTTTCGATAGCCCAGGGCGGCGCCGGGCTCGGCACCATGTGGGGCTGGGACACCGCGGAAACGATGCTCAAGGCAGCCGGGTTCCAGAAACCTGAACGTCATGTCCTGCCGCACGACCCGATGAACGTCTGGTTCGTCGCCGGCCGTTGATCGACTGAAAAAGAGGCGGGCGGCCATGCGGTCCGCCTCTGCGCACCGGATGCAGCTCCCTGAAGGCCAGCATCGCGAACGCCCTCGAACCTTGCCGAAAAGGCGCTCCATCCCTACTTTTGGAGAGATTTCGAGGGATGATCATGAGCGACACGACCGACAAGAGCGGCAAAATCGAGAAAAGCGATGCCGAATGGCAGGAGCAGCTGACGCCGGAGCAATATTACGTGACGCGGCAGCACGGCACCGAGCGCGCCTTCAGCCACCCCTACAACGCGGAAAAGCGCAGCGGCACCTATAATTGCGTCTGCTGCGGCGAACCGCTGTTCCGCTCGGATGCGAAATTCGATTCCGGCACGGGCTGGCCGAGCTTCTACGAGCCTATCAGCAAGGACGCCGTTTCAGAGCACACCGACCGCTCGTTCTTCATGAAGCGGACCGAAACGCGCTGCGCCAGATGCGACGCCCATCTCGGCCATGTCTTCCCCGACGGACCGCAGCCGACCGGTTTGCGATATTGCATGAACGGGCTTGCCCTTTCGCTGAAACCGGACGAATAAGCCTCCGTCAGGATCGCAAAGCACTACCGGAGCCTCAATGAAACCGCCGATTGCCCCGAAGCGGCCGGTGACGGACACACGTCACGGTCATACCCGCACCGACGACTATGCCTGGCTGCGCGCCGACAACTGGCAGGAGGTAATGCGCGATCCGTCGCTGCTCGCCGACGATATCCGCGCCCACCTGGAAGCCGAGAACGCCTATTTCGAGGAACAGATGCGGGACACGGCGGACCTGCAGGAGACGCTGTTCCAGGAAATGAAGGGGCGGATCAAGGAAGACGATTCATCAGTGCCCTCGCCGGACGGGCCATGGGCCTATTCGGTCCGCTTTGTGGAGGGCGGCCAGCATCCGCTGCTGGTGCGCGAGCCGCGCGACGGCGGCGAGGAGACGATGCTGCTGGACGGCAATGCGCTGGCGGAGGGCAAGGCCTATTTCCGGCTCGGCGGCTCCACCCATTCGCCGGACCACAACAAGCTTGCCTGGGCCTATGACGACAAGGGCTCGGAATTCTATTCCTTGAGGATCCGTGACCTGGAGACGGGCAGCGACCTGGCGGACGAGATCGCCGATACCGGCGGGCACGGCGTCTGGTCGTCCGACTGCGAGCAGGTCTACTATATCCTGCAGGACGAGAACCACCGGCCGTCCAAGCTGTTCCGCCACCGGATCGGGGCGCCGGTCGACGAGGACGTGCTGATCTACGAGGAGGCCGATCCCGGCTTCTTCATGGGCGTCGGCAAGACCCAGTCGAACCGGTTCATCATGATCCACAGCCACGATCACGAAACGTCGGAAGTACGGATCCTGCCCGCCGACGATCCGGAAGCCGAACCGCGGCTGATCGGGGCTCGCGAACGGCAGGTACAATATTCCATCGATGAAGGCGGCGGCACGCTCTACATCCTGACAAACCGCGACGGCGCCAAGGATTTCAAGATCGTGACGGCACCCGCCGACGGTCCGGGGTCGGAAAACTGGCAGGAGCTGATTCCGCACGAGGCCGGCCGGCTGATCCTGGCGCATACGGTCTACGCCGATCACCTTGTCCGGCTGGAGCGCAAGGACAGCCTGCCGCGGATCGTGATCCGGCGTCTGTCGGACGGCGAGGAACATGCGATCGCCTTCGACGAGGAAGCCTATTCGCTCGGGCTGACCGGCGGCTACGAATACGACACCACGGTGATCCGGTTCACCTATTCGTCGATGACGACGCCGCAACGGACCTACGACTACGACATGGAGACGCGCGAGCGCATATTGCGCAAGGAGCAGGACGTGCCGTCAGGCCACAATCCGGCCGACTATGTCACCCGGCGCGTGTTGGCGCCGACCGAAGACGGCGAGACCGTGCCGATCTCCCTGCTCTACCGCAAGGACACACCGCTCGACGGCACAGCGCCCTGCCTGCTCTACGGCTACGGGTCGTACGGCATCGCCATTCCAGCCGCCTTCAACACCAACCGGCTGTCACTGGTCGATCGGGGTTTCGTTCATGCCATCGCCCATATCCGCGGCGGCAAAGACAAGGGTTTCGGATGGTACGAGGAAGGAAAGCGGGAAAAGAAAGTCAACACATTCAAGGATTTCATCGCCGCTGCTGAATATCTGATCGAGGAAAAGTTCACCGCACGCGGCCATATTGTCGCCGAAGGCGGTTCGGCCGGCGGCATGCTGATGGGCGCCATCGCCAACATGGCGCCAGGCCTTTTCGGGGGTGTGATCGGCACCGTGCCGTTCGTCGACGTGATGAACACCATGCTCGACGACACCCTGCCGCTGACGCCGCCGGAATGGCCGGAATGGGGCAACCCGATCGAGAGCGAGGAGGATTACCATACGATCCTCGCCTACTCGCCCTATGACAATATCCGTGCCCAGGCCTATCCGCCGATCCTCGCCATGGCGGGCCTCACGGATCCGCGCGTGACCTACTGGGAGCCGGCCAAATGGGTGGCGCGGCTGCGCGAGCTGAAGACCGACGACAACCTTCTGTTGCTGCGCACAAATATGGAGGCCGGCCATGCGGGCGCATCCGGACGGTTCGACGCGCTCAAGGAAACGGCCATCGAACAGGCATTCGCCCTGAAGGTGACCGGACTTGCATAAGGGCAGCCGGCGGCGGCGTCGGATCGCGGCGGCGACTAAATAGATGCTTAAGGGTATCAGGCTACACGATAACCTGACTGTAACGTCCGCCATCGAATCCGTCAGGCATGAACCAGGCTGCGCCGCAAACCGACGACCCTATCGAATTCCTCAGCCTGCGCCTGTTCCCGGCCAAGCTGGAAATTCGGGCGAAGGCTGAACTCCTCACCGACAGGAAACGCGCGGAAGCGGTTGCCTATATCAAGGCGATCGACGAGTTCGAGGCGCAGTTGAGCGAACTGTCCGGCAGTTCGCTGAAGGCCCTGATCGAGGACGAACAGGAGAGCGACAAGCAACTCGCCAGGGAAAAGGCCGAGCAGGAGGAAAACAGCCGGTTCTTCTATCATCCGTCCGCGCGGGCCGATTATCGCGCATGGATCGGGCGGCCGACATGGAACGTCGACGAAGCCACCGCGCTGCTGCTCGGCAAGAACCCGGATGTCGTCAACTGGAACGCGGTCAATCCGCTGGTCTACAAGTCCAAGTTCGCGAAGTGCTACGGCGATCTCCGCCAGCAGATAAAAAAGGCGGAGGCGAGCGGCGACCTCCATGAATCGCGTACGCCGGCCGCCTACCTGCTGTTCGCCAAATCCTTCGGATTTGCGCTGCCGGCGGAACTGGACGCGCTGACCACGCCGCCCAAGGAGCCAACCGCAAAGCCGGCCAATAGCGCTTCGCCAACCGGCGATGAAACGAGCGCCGCCGAGGGAGCAGAGGAACGCGATCGCGCCTTGTCCATGTTTCACGACCTGCTGGCGCAGAACCGTGAAAAACTGGATACCCCGGAGCCGGAGCCAGCCCCCGACGAGAGCGAGGATTTCGTCGAGGCGCAGACGCAGGCGGCTCCGGACGCGCTGCTTTCCATGGTTCAGGAACGGGAGATGCTGCTGAGAATGCTCGGCGCCATGGCGATCGGCGGCTACGGGTTCGACCCGGCGGCAGACAACGAGGCCGTAACCGAAAAGATCGTCGCCGATTTCCGCAATCACGGCCTCTCCGCCAACCCGGCCGCCGCCCACAAGCTGATCGGCGATGCTGCCCGGCTGGTCATCGCGCGCAGGCAGAACGGCTAGCCAGGATCTATCCGGCGACCGTCGCTTTCCGTTTCAGGCATCCGCTTCAACACGAAATTTGCCGGGAAATCGATAATCCGGCCGCTTTCTCACGTTGCGCTCACGCCGCACTCACCGCTGGGTCACGCGACGTGACGTAAGGTCCCCGACAAGCTTCCTGGCGCATTTGTCGGCTGTTCCCAGGTTCAACTGACAAGCCCTCCCAGCACCTGCGTCCGGATTGTGACCTCCGACTCGCCGCTCCTGAAGTGCCCCTCTCATCAGGAGCGGCATTTTTTCGCGACAATTGCGGACCGGCGAGCGCGTACGGCTACCGTGCAGCCAGCGTTTCGACCAGTTCCTTCGACGCCTTCAGGCCGCTGCCTGTCAGTTCACGATAATGCTTGATCGCATCGATCTTTCGACCGGCGGCCATCAGGCTTCGGATTTCCGCCTGATCGCCGGGCGCAAGCGCGGCGAAGCGTGTCAGTTCGCCCTGCCGTTCGGATTCGCGGTATCTCAGCCAATCACCGCTGTTGTGAACGGACCGCCCGCCAAGGAGAAAGCCGGCAAACGCCGCGAATCATACGACCAGCCAGGGGTTCAGTCCGGCAAACGTGTCCATTCCCCATCAAGGAAATTAACCATACAAGATCCGGAAAATAACCATTAATACGGACCTCTTTAATTAATTTTGTATGGTTTATCGATTATTTCGATCAACTCTTATTTAAAAGAGTTCAATGTAGTTTTAACGCGAGTTGCTCGGCGGGAGCAGCCAGAGACATGGGAACCACGTGATTTGGGCGGATGATCATGAGTGAAATAGTGTCGCACCCGGAACCGAATGCAAGGACCGATGAACTGATCGAGTTCCTGAGCCTGAGAATGTACCCGTAAAAACTTACCATGGCGGCGCAGTCGGAAATCGTTTCTGGCGCCCGCAAGGACGAAGCCCTCGCATACCTCCAGAGCGTACTGGAATATGAGGAAGAGCTTCGCGCCCTCAATTCCGAAGCGCTGCTTGCCCTCATCGCGGACGAGCACGACAAGGACCGGCAGGCCGAGATGGAGCAGGCGGCGAAGCTGGAAAGCGAGCGGTTCTTCAACAAGCCGACCGCTCGCGCCTATTACCGCAGCTGGGTGGAGCGCAATCACTGGACTCTTGACGAGGCGACAGCGCTGATCCTGGGCAAGGACCCCAAGGTCGTGAACTGGGATTCCATCGATCCCATCGTGCACAAATCCGCCTTTGCCCGCCGCTACGAATCGCTGCGACGGCAGTTCCTGCGCGCCCGCTTCGACGGCATGCTGTTCGAACCGCTGGTTCCGGCGGACTTCCTCAGATACGCCAAGTCGATCGGCTTCGCACTGCCGATCGAACTCGACCGGCTGCTACAGTCGGACGACGAACAGCGGGCCCGGAGTCAGCAGCGCGCGCTCGACGAGATCCAGCTTGCCAAGCTGCGCAAGGCGATCGAGGAAGCGGCGACGCCGCGCGAGATGGAATTTGCGCCACCGGCTGAAACGGATTACTCGGCAGTCGCCACAGACGAGGAGCGGGCCGAGGAAGCCGATATGGCGCTTCCGGCCGAGGCGGCGGAAGAAGAAGAGCTTGCCGACAGCGAATCTGACGAAACTCCGGCAGCTGATCCGGCCAAGGACATGGCCGACACCGAGTTCGGTGCCGCCGATGATGACGACGGGGAGGCGAAGTCCGATATCAGTGCAGAAGCCGGCACAACTGATCTGTCGATCGAGGCACAGGCGGCAGATATTGCCAGGGAAATCAGCGCGATGATCGGCGAGGAGCCGACCGCCGGTTTCAGCGACGAGGCCGACGATTCCGACAGGGCAGAGGTGGCGATCTCCATCGACGAACTGGCGGCCGAACTGGAAGCGGATCTGAGCGAATCCGAACCCGAAGCGCCGGAGCATGACGAGCCTGCGGACGAGGCAGAACGCGTTGCCGGCGTTGTGGAGGAGCGCCTTGAACAGGCAGCTGACTCCTCCGCCGAACACGAGCCGTTGAGCGAGCCGGAGTTCGAGCAGGGCAACGAGGCTGTCATCGTTGCAGAGCCGGATTTCCAGGCGGAACCGGATCTGCCGGCGGAGCCAGATTTGCAGGCGGAACCGGCGGTCGAGGACGAACCGGAGGCCGAGCCTGCGGGCGGCATCGAGGACACGGCGGCCATCGCCGATACCTTCGTTCCTGCGCGGCCGGCCACCATCGCCGACATCGCGGAGGAACTGATCCGCCATACGAGGACGCTGACGACGCCCAACGGTGCCGTGAACGGCGCGCAGGCCCGCCCGGTCACCGATTTCTACCGTGACGATCCGGAAGAATTCGAGGCGGACGGCGAGGAAACGGCAGACGATCTCGAACGGATGCCGGCCAACGAGCGCGAGACGCTGCTCAGGATCTTCCTGGCGATGGCTGTCGGGCGATACGGCTACGAGCCGGACTCCAAGCGGAATTCGACCGT
The DNA here is from genome assembly GCA_035465195.1 of Afifellaceae bacterium. Classification (GTDB taxonomy): domain Bacteria; phylum Pseudomonadota; class Alphaproteobacteria; order Rhizobiales; family Afifellaceae; genus CAMYKZ01. The sequence continues at coordinate 15,094 of DATHRP010000618.1, forward strand.
TACCGACATCGTCCGCGATCATGAGAAGATCGGATTGAGCGTCAGCGCCACGACGGTGCGCAAATGGCTGCGCGAAGCCTCCAAGATGATGCCTGCAGACGAAAGCTGACCGATCCGGTTCCGGCGCGGCGGCTACGTTTGCGCCGGAACCCATTCCGAACTTCTTCCAGCGACTGACACCTTGCCTGTGACTCCGTTCCCAGGCGCCATCGCGGAACTTCGGACCGATGCCGGCGTTTGCTGACAGCACCGTTTCCCGCCTCCCTTTGTCGTTCGGCCGAGCCCATGCTTTGCAGCCCGCGGCAGGCCTGTTAGATAGGGGTAGACGCCCGTTACGGCGCACGGAATTCAACAGACGAGGAGACCGCCATGTCCTTCACATTGCCCGACCTTCCCTATGCCTACGATGCGCTTGCACCGCATATGTCGGCGGAAACGCTCGAGTTTCACCACGACAAGCACCACAATGCCTACCTGGTTGCGATGAACGACATGATCGCCGGCACCGACTATGCCGTCATGTCGATCGAGGATATTGTGAAGAAGAGCTTCAAGGACGATCCGAAGCTCTTCAACCAGGCTGCCCAGTACTACAATCACATCCATTTCTGGAAATGGATGTCGCCCGACGGCGGAGGCAGCGTGCCGGGCGCCGTGGAGAGCAAGATCAACGAGGATCTGGGCTCCATGGACCAGTTCCGCGCTGCCTTCATCGACGCCGGCAAGACGCAGTTCGGGTCCGGCTGGGCATGGCTGGCCCTGAAGAACGGCAAGCTCGAAGTCATGAAGACGCCGAACGGCGAGAACCCGCTGGTGCACGATGCCGTGCCGCTGCTGGGCGTAGATGTCTGGGAACATTCCTATTACATCGATTACCGCAATGCCCGGCCGGTCTACTTGGAAACCTGGTTCGACAGCCTGGTCAACTGGGACTATGTCGCCGAATTGCTGGAAGCAGCCGGCTGAACCGGGTCCTGACGGATCAAGCAAGCGCCCCGGCCAACGGCCGGGGCTTCTGTTTTTCGGTGCCTACCTGACGAGGCGGTACCGCGATCCATCGGGGTCGGTTCCGAGCTCCTTGCAGGGCGTGGCATGGGCGCGGCACTGGATCCGCGCGCCGTCGCCGCGGCAGGCAATCGACCTGTCATCGGCGATATTCCAGTTGCTCCACAGAGGACCCCAGCGCTTGGCCGCGCTGTTCCTCCAGTCCTGCCGCGCCAGCTTCCGGGCCTCAGCCTTGCCGGCCGCCGATTGCGGCGCGCCGGCGATCACATCCAGCGCACAGGCCTTGGCAGCGAATACCTGTGTCGCCGGCGCGACGAGCGCGACCAGCACGCAAAGCGACCATACCGCAAGCAGATTGCGCATTGTCCGGTTCCCTCTTACCCCACAGCTCCACCGATGAGACGCCGCGGAAGGGGAAACGGTTCAATGCGACTTTCAGTATCGCTGGCGATAGGGCCTGCAGCTCATCAACGCCGAATATCCGCCTGAGATCGTGAGCAATTGGTTGAGCCAGCGCCGGCACAGATATTCGCTCGGAAAACAGCCGCGCGCCGACAGGGGATAGACCCGCTCGTCGAACACCGGATCCTCGTACCGACCGGTAAACTGGCCATACCAGATGTTCTTTGCTCCGGACGCCGCCATCGCTCGGCAATCGCCGGCGGGTGGCAGATGCGGGCGCTGCGCCGACGCCACGCCGGCATTCAGCATTCCGCAAAGCATGGCTGCGGCAAACACCGCGCCAGTCCGAAAATCGGATATCCGCATCACTCTCTCCGTTCGCTGCTGTTTCCCGGATCACAAAAATGTCAATCCGGAATAATGGGTGTTCCGGAAACGTTTCCTTCGATGTCTGCTACAGACACCCCTCCATATAGGGTAGCATTCACTTCGATTCGGGAGATAATTTCATGATGAGACTCATTGCCATCAGCCTGACTGTGATTGCCGGCTGCATGTCCGCCACGGCGTTTGCAGCCGACGATCCGATTACCGCACGCAAGGGCCTGATGAAGTCGATGGGTGCGGCCGCAGGCGTCGGCGGGGGGATGATCAAGGGTGAAATCCCGTTCGATCCGAAGGTCGCCATGCTGGTTCTGGCGACGGCCAACGGCGTATCCCATTCCCTGGGCAGCTTCTTCCCGGAAGGCTCCGACGCCGGCATGGAAACCACGGCCAGCCCGAAGATCTGGGAAGACATGGCCGGTTTCAGCGGGCGTATCTCTGAATTCCAGGCCGATACCCAAGCCGCGTTCGATTCCAAGCCGGCTGATCTCGATGCCTTCAAGGCAGCGTTCGGCAGCGTTGCGGAAAACTGCAAGGGCTGCCACGAAAACTACAGGGTCAAGAAAAACTGACCATGCGCCGCCTTCTCGCGGCCCTTCTCATACTCGGCATCTGCGGCGGCGCGGCCTTCTGGCTGCTGACTGCGCCGCAGGTGCCGGAGCTTTCGATCCCCGACAGAGATCCGGACCTTGCCAACGGCGAGCGCATGTTCTTCGCCGGCGGCTGTTCGTCGTGCCATGCCGCCCCCGGCGCCAAGGGCGATGCCAAATTGACGCTGTCGGGCGGACTTGAACTCAATACGCCGTTCGGCATTTTCCGGGTGCCGAACATTTCGCCCGACCCGCAGACCGGCATAGGCGGATGGAGCACGGCCGATTTCGTCAAGGCCATGCAGTTCGGCCTGTCGCCCGACAACAGGCACTACTACCCGGCCTTTCCGTACACGTCATA
>DATHRP010000619.1:0-2771 GCA_035465195.1 Afifellaceae bacterium
CTTCGCGCACGACCTGACGGACCACATGCCGATCTGGCTGCGCATGCCGCTGCCGGCCAACGGCCAGCACCGGTTCGACGGCGCCTAGCAGCGGCGGCCCGGACCTGTCACCGTGCCGACAGGAAATGCCGCTATCCGTCGGGCTTGTATGCCTGAACGAGACAGCGGCGACGGAAAAGCGCACAAAAGGCTGCTTCATGGGAAATCTACCGCCGATCGTCGATCCGGGTGAATTCCGACCCGATCCGCGCGCCGGCTACGCCAGATACAGGCCCCGGACCGCGATGATCGATATCGGCGGAGTGCTTCCGGTTATCATCCGACATGCCGATTGCGCGGCCATGATGACGGACCCGCGCACCCGACAGGCCGAGACGGAGGTGCTGGAGCAAAGGGGGATTACCAGCGGAGCCCTGTACAGGTTCTACGCCAACAGCCTCCTGCTCTCCAACCCGCCGGATCACGGCCGCCGCAGAGCGCCGCTGGCGCGCACCTTCGCGGCGAAACTGATCGAAGCCTGGCGGCCGCGGATCCGGGACCTTGTCGGCGAACTGATCGACCGGGCCGCCGCGCAGGGCGAATTCGACTTCCTGGACAGTATCGCGGAACCCCTGCCCTCACTGCTGATCGCGGATATTCTCGGTGCGCCGCGCGAGGACGCGCCGCGGTTTGCCGCGATGGTTTACGAGATGTCACGCGGTCTCGGCGGCTTCCGGGTCGAGAACTTCGCCCCGATAGAAGCCGCTGCGGAGGCCCTGACCGGCTATGTCGAAGACCTGCTGGACAGGCGTCGCGGCGAGCCAGGCGACGACTTCCTCACACACTACCTGCAACGCGTTTCGGCGAAAGGCGGGCTCGACGACAGTGAAACGCTGATCCAGATCGTCACCCTGATCGTCGGCGGCAGCGACACGACCCGTTTCGCGCTGACTGCGCTCGTCGGCCTTCTGCTGAACCGTCCGGAACAATGGCACGCGCTTTGCGCCGATTCCGGCCTGGTGCGCGGGGCCGTCCTGGAAGGCTTGCGCTATGAACCGTCCGTCGGTTCCATCGGCCGGACTGTCGTCGAACCGATGGAGATCGACGGCATGGCGCTCGACGAGGGATCGGTCGTTCAGCTCTCGATCCTGTCGGCCCAGCGCGACGAGAAGGTCTACGCCGAGCCGGACCGCTTCGACATTGCGCGCGCCGATCATCCGCGCTGGAGCATTACATTCGGACATGGCGCCCATCGCTGCCTCGGCGAGGCGCTGGCCCGCGCGGAGATCGAGGAGACGATCAGCGTGCTGTGCGCACGCCTGCCGGACCTGCGCCTGGCCGGACCGCCGCCCACGCCGATGGGCCATATGGGGATACGCGGGATTTCACCGCTGCGTGTCGGCACCTGACGCCGAGACTTCCCGGAAATTCCGGGACCCGCCCCGGTTGAACCGCCGCGCCATGGCCTGCATAAGGGTCGCGCAGAGCGCGGACCGGACACGGTCGGCAAGACAGGAATTCAACGAGGGGACAATCGATGCAAAACCTGATTGAACAGGTTGGCGGCTACGGCCCGCTGCTGATCAGCGCGATCAAGGTGGTGGTCGTACTGGCCGTCGGCTGGATATGGTCGCCGGCGGCGTAAGCGCCATGGTGCGGCGGCGGGTGACATCGTCGCCGCGCATCGACGAAACGATCGGCGGCTTCGTCGCCGGCGCGGTCAAGTGGGTGATCCTGCTTATCGTGCTGATCGCCGTGCTCAACGTGTTCGGCATCCAGGCGACGAGCCTGGTGGCGGTGCTCGGCGCCGCCTCGCTGGCGATCGGCCTGGCGCTGCAGGGCACCCTCTCCAACCTCGCCGCCGGCTTCATGCTGATCCTGTTCCGCCCGTTCAAGGTGGGACAGTATATCGACGCCGGCGGCACGGCCGGGACGGTGAAGGAAATCAACCTTTTCGTGACGGAACTGGCGACGCCGGACAATGTCCAGATCATCGTGCCGAACGGCCAGGTCTGGGGCTCGATCATCGCCAATTATTCGTTTCATCCGACGCGCCGAGTCGACCTGACCTTCGGCATCGATTACGGCGACGATGCCGACAAGGCGATGGAGGTGATCCGGACCGTCGCCACCGCCGACGAGCGCGTGCACGCCGAGCCGGAACCTTGGATGCGGGTGACTAATCTCGGCGACAGCTCCGTCGATATCGGCGTGCGCGTGTGGTGCAATGCCGGCGATTATTGGGAGCTGAAGTTCGCCATGATCAAGGCGGTCAAGGAAGCCTTCGACAAGGCCGGGATCTCGATCCCCTACCCGCATTCGGTGGAAATCAAGAAGGCCGGGTGACGAAGCTCGACGAGGCTGCTGGCCAAGTTGAGGGCTCCGCGATAATGCTTGGCCGACGGAACGGGCCGGAGCAATCATGACGGATTGGTGGCGCGACATTTTCGAAGCTTTCAAGGCGGCCGGCATATCCCAGGCCGCCTATGTGCCCGACGCCGGCCACGCCGCGCTGATCAGGGCGTGTGCGGAAAACGCGGATATCCGCGCGATCGCGCTGACCACCGAGGAGGAGGGAATCGCGCTGCTTGCGGGCGCGTGGCTCGGCGGCTCGCGCGGCGTGCTGCTGGTGCAGTCGTCGGGCGTCGGGAACTGCATCAACATGCTTTCGCTGGCGGAGACCTGCCGCTTCCCGCTGGCCATGTTCGTGACGATGCGCGGCCAGTGGCACGTGTTCAATCCGTGGCAGAATCCTATGGGCCGGACGACCGAGGCGCATCTCAACATGGCCG
>DATHRP010000620.1:0-3607 GCA_035465195.1 Afifellaceae bacterium
TCGGCTGGCATGTCGTCGTCTATTTCGAGGCGCGGGACCTGGAAGACCTTGTCCCGTTCCTGGCCGGCCTGCCGGGTCCCGTCGTGGTCGATCACATGGGGCGGCCGGATGTGGCGGAGGGACCGGACGGCCAGGGATTCCGCCGCTTCCTGGCGTTCCTCCACGACCATCCCGGCTTCCACGTCAAGGTGTCCTGCCCCGAGCGGCTGACCGTCGCCGGGCCGCCCTACGACGATGTCGTGCCGTTTGCGCGCACCCTGGTGGAAAGCTTTCCGGACCGCGTGCTGTGGGGCACCGACTGGCCGCATCCAAACATGCGCTCGCACATGCCCGACGATGGCGCGCTGGTCGACCTCATCCCGAGGATCGCGCCGACAGCCGATCTTCAGCGACAGCTGCTGGTGGACAATCCGATGCGGCTCTACTGGCCCGAACAGGTGCAAGGGTGAGCGAAACGAGCGGAGACGGCAGACCGGTCAAATGGCTGGTCGCCGGACTTGCGACGGTCATGTGTGTCGCCTGCATCCTGTGGAACGTGGAAGCACCGACCCGGCTCGGCGTCGCCATCCTGACGCAGCAATATATGGCGTTCCAGCTCGGCCTGGCGCTCACGATCGCCTATCTGCGCTACGGCCGGCGCGGAGAGGAGAAAAGGCAGGTCGGCTGGATCGACGGCGCAATCGCGCTCGTCGCCTTCGGCGTGCTGATGTACGCGGCCTGGGATTTTTCCTGGCTGCTGCGCGAACAGGCCTACCGGCCGTGGCAGATCACCGTGATCGGCACCGTGGTGACCATTACCGTTATGGAGGGCATCCGCCGGCGGGCCGGCTGGATGCTGTTTTCCATCGTCGGCGTGTTCCTCGTCTACGCGTTGTTCGCCGACAAGGTGCCGGGCCGGCTGATCGGCAAGGAACTCACCCCGATCGGCCTCGTCAACTATATCGGCTTCGATCCGAGCGCCGTCTTTTCCACGCCACTCGCGGTCGGCACGATCATCGTCCTGCTCTTCGTGTTTTTCGGGCAGTTGCTGTTCGCCGCCGGCGGCGGATCGTTCTTCACGGATCTCGCCATGGCGGCGACCGGCCGTTCGCGCGGCGGCAGCGCCAAGATATCGGTCGTCGGGTCGGCCCTGTTCGGGTCGATCTCGGGAAGCGCGGTCTCGAACGTGGTCACCACCGGTGTGGTAACGATTCCGCTGATGCAGCGGGGCGGCTATTCGGCGCGCGACGCCGGCGCGATCGAGGCGGTTGCATCCACCGGTGGACAGCTCACGCCGCCGATCATGGGCGCGGCCGCGTTCCTGATGGCCGAGTTTCTCGATATCTCCTACACATCCGTCGCCGGCGCCGCCCTTCTGCCGGCGCTGCTCTACTATCTCAGCGTCTTCGCGCAGGTCGACCTGATCGCCGGACGCGACCGGATCGCGGCCTCCGATTCCGACGACCTCACGGTCGCGCAGGTGCTTGCGTCGGGCTGGCATTTCGCGGTGCCGTTCGGGCTGCTGCTGGTGGCGCTGTTCTGGTGGCGCATGGACCCGGAGGATTCGGCCCTGCTCGCCTCGCTCGCGATCGTCGCGGTCGGGTTCGCGCGGGGCTATCGCGGCGAGCGATTGAGCGTGAAGTCGCTCGGCCGGGTATTCGTCGATACCGGAACGTCGATGGTCGACCTGATCCTGGTCGTCGCCGCCGCCGGATTCGTGATCGGCGTCCTCAACATCACCGGGCTCGGTTTCGCGCTGACGCTCGTGCTGGTGGACGCGGTCGGCTCGAACGTCATCCTGCTGCTCGGTATTTCGGCGGTGATCTGCGTCATCCTCGGCATGGGCATGCCGACCTCGGGGGTCTACGTGCTGCTTGCCGCGCTTGTCGCGCCGTCGCTGGTCGAAGCCGGCATCCAACCGATGGCGGCGCATCTCTTCATCCTCTATTTCGGCATGATGTCGATGATCACGCCGCCGGTGGCGCTTGCAGCCTTCGCGGCGGCGACGATCACCCGCGAGGATCCGCTCGGCACCGGCCTGGCGGCGATGCGCGTCGGCTGGGCGGCTTTCCTGCTGCCGTTCGTATTCGTGGCCTCGCCGGCACTGCTGATGGATGGCAGCTGGGGGGCGGTCGCACTGACCTTCGGGCTGTCGGCGGTCGGCGTTCTCGCCGTAACGGCGGGGATCGTCGGATTCTGGGGCCGGACACTCGGAGCCGCCCTGCGTCTTGCCTTTACCGCGCTCGGCGTGCTGACCTTGCCGCTCGGATTTCTGCCGGCGGCGGAGGCTCTGCACATTCCGGCGGCGCTCGCCGCGGTCGGACTTGCGCTGGTCATGACTTTCGTGAAGCCCCGGCCCGTGGAAGACGGCCGGACGATGTGAAAGGGCGCGGCAGCCGCCCGCAGACAGGGAGACAGACATGAACGATCTGACACGGACATTGGCAGTGGGGCTTGCCGGCCTGCTGCTCAGCGCCGCACCGGCGGTGGCGCAGGTGGTGACGATCGCCACCGGCGCCCAGGGTTCGCTCGCCTACAATTCCGGGCAGGCTGTCGCGAAGGTCGCCAACGAGGCGGGGATCACCGCGCGCACCCAGCCGCTCGTCGGCTACCTGCCGCTGATCAACAACGGCGAGGTCGATTTCGGCTTCTCCAACGGCGTCGAGGCGGAATACGCCTTCACCGGCACCGGCAACTACGACCGCGAGCATCCGAACATCCGCCTGGTCGGGACGATGTTCCCGCTGACCACCGGCCTGATGGCGCCCTGCGACCTCGGCCTGAAGACGGTCGCGGATCTGAAGGCCAAGGCGTCGGATCTCAGGATCGCCTCGGAATATACGTCGTCCACGATCATTCCGTTCTATATCCAGGGCGGCCTCGCCAATGCCGGCCTCACTTACGAGGATTTCAAGCAGGTGCCGGTCGCGAGTTTCGTCGCCGGCATCAATGCGCTCGGCGACGAACTGGTGGACGTGGCGCTCGTCAGCCTGAATGCCGGCGCGGGCCAGCAGGCCGCCGTCAAGCTGCAGGACCGCGGCGGACTCTGCTACATTTCGCTCGACAATTCGGAAGCCGGAACGAAGGCGTTCAAGGATTACCTGCCGGCCGGCACCATCGTCCCGCTGCCGCAGAAGGAGAACTTGAACGGGCTGCAGAAATACGGCGCGAACCTGATGCGCATTCCGTGGATGATGCTGACGCACGCCGACGCCGACGAGGAACTCGTCTACGAGATCACCAAGGCCGTGGCGGAGAACAACGACGCGCTCAAGGCCTCGTTCCCGCTGTTCGGCAATGCCAAGCTTGAGACGATGGCACCGGCGAACAAGGTGCCGTATCATCCCGGCGCGGTCCGTTTTTACGAGGAAGCCGGCGTCAAGGTCGGCGGCTAAGGTTCAGGTGCGCGCCCGGTGACGGCCGGGCGCGCCGAAATGTCTGGAGACGGATTCATGATGACGGAACTCACCGCCTCGGACGGGCACAGACTGGACTGCTGGATCGAATCGCCCAAGGGCGAGCGCCGCGGCGGGCTTGTCATCGTCCAGGAGATCTTCGGCGTGACCGACCAGTTGAAGGGCGTCGCGGCACGCTATGCGGAGAAAGGCTACGAGGTGGCGATCCCGGC
>DATHRP010000621.1:0-3340 GCA_035465195.1 Afifellaceae bacterium
GAGACCAGCAGTCGCGGCGAACCGCTGATGAAGATCCTCGACGACATGGATATGGAGATCGAACTCCTGGTCCCGTCGAACTGGCTGGTCTGGCTGAAGGCCGGCACGGCATTCAGTTTTTCGGTCGACGAAACCGGCGAGACCTATTCCGCGTCGATCAACCGGCTCGGCGGCGCCGTCGATCCCGTCAGCCAGACGATACGGATATTCGGCACGTTGAGCGCCAGGCCGGAGGAAATCCTGTCCGGCATGAGCGGCAACGCGATCTTCAGTGTGCCGAATGGCTGATCCGGCCCCCGACCTTGAGCGGTTGAAGGCCATCGCCGAGGCGCACGGTCCGTCCCGGCCCGGGCAGCAATCACAGTCCCGGTCGCAGCCGAAACAGCAGTCCGTGGGAGGACTGGCCGAGCGTATCCTGCAACTTGAATCCGGTATCCGGGCCCTGTCGCAGGAAAACGAGATACGCTTTCATATCGTCAACGAATCGCGTCGGGTCGTGCCGTTTCGCCAGGCGTTCCTGCTTACGGATCCCGAACGGCCGCGGGTCGTGGCGATATCCAGCATCTCGCTTGTCGATCGCAATGCGCCGCTTGTCCGCTTCGTGGAGTCCGTCGTCGTCGCGTTGATCGCCGACCGTGGCGCCGAACGCCAGGCGGAATTCACGCTGCCGGCCTACAGCGAGGCCGATCCGGAGCAGGCGGCGGAATATCCGTTTCCGCATCTGCTTTGGGTGCCGCTGAAAGATCGTACGGGCAAGGTCTTCTCTGGCGTTCTCTTCGCCCGCGAGCAGAACTGGCGCGAAGCCGAAATCACGATCGCGACACGGATCGCCGAGACCTACGCCCACGCATGGACTGCTCTGTCCGGCGCTACTGGTCGCATGAAGCGGAAGCGCGCCTGGCTGCGTCGGCTGTGGCCGGTGGCAATCCTCGCCGTTCTCGCCGCGAGCTTCATTCCCGTACCGATGACGACATTGGCGCCGGCCGAGATCGTCGCTGACAATGCCGAGGTGGTTGCCGCCCCCCTGGCGGGCGTGATCGAGCGTATCGAGGTTGCTCCCAACTCCGTGGTCGAGGCCGGCCAGGTCCTGTTCAGGTTTGTCGACACCGAATTGCGCAACGAATACCAGGTTGCCGAACAGGCTTTGCTGGTTGCCGAGGCGGCAGTCAGGAAGGCGACGCAGACCTCGTTCGTCGATCCACGCGCCAAGCGCGATCTTGCGGTCGCCGAAGCCGAGCTTGCCCTCGCGCAGGCGCAGCGGGACTATGCCCGCGACCTGCTCGACCGGTCCGTCGTCAAGGCGAAGATCGGTGGCCTTGCCATCTACGGTGATCCCGACGACTGGGCCGGCCGCCCGGTGACGACCGGCGAGCGTGTCCTGGAAATCGCCGACCCGGCCGACACCGAAGTGCGCATAGAACTGGCCGTCGACGATTCCATCGCGCTTAAAGAAGGCGCCCGGGTGCGCCTGTTCCTCGACGCGGATCCGCTCAACGCCATAGAGGCGCGTGTGCAAAGAGCAGCCTATCACGCCGAGCCGACGCCGGATGGCCGGCTTGCCTATCGGGTCGATGCACGGCTGGAAAGCGAAGAGGCCGAGCGGATCGGCCTGCGCGGCACGGCTCAGCTCTACGGCGAACGGGTGCCGCTCTGGTTCTACCTCTTCCGCCGGCCGATTTCGGCGCTGAGGCAGTCGACGGGGTTCTGACCCATGGCTGGCGAATTCGACCGTGCGCTGCCGCCGCTCCGCGAAGACCTGCGCCTGCTGCCGGCCGCGCCCGCCCGCGACGGCTCGCCGCGCTGGGTGATCTTCGATCCGGCTCGCCATCGCTACTTCCAGATCGGGCTGGAGGCCTTCGAGCTCCTGTCACGCTGGTCGGCCGGGTCGATCATGACACTGGTCGACCGTGTCCGGCGCGATCTCGGCCGGCTTGTCCAGCTCACCGACATCGATCTGCTTGTCCGCTTCCTGGCCGCCAACGGGCTCACCCAGGAGCCGCTCCAGCACGGTTGGCGGGACTTGTGGGAGCAGGCGCGTGCGACAAAACGCTCGTCTTTCAGCTGGCTGCTTCACAATTATCTGTTCATCCGCATTCCCCTGGTCCGCCCGCAGCGCTTTCTGAAGCGCACGGCCTGGCTCGTCGCGCCGTTCTTCAGCAGGGTCTTCCTCAGCGTTGTCCTCGTCATGGCCATGGCCGGGCTCTATCTGATCTCGCGCCAGTGGGATGTCTTCCTGACGACCTTGGTCGGATTCCTCTCCGTCGAAGGGCTGCTGCTCTATGCGGCGCTGATGGTGATGGTCAAGGTCCTGCACGAACTCGGCCATGCCTACACGGCGCACCGATACGGCTGCCGGGTACCGACGATGGGTGTCGCCTTCATGGTGCTCTATCCGGTTCTCTACACCGATGTGACCGATGCCTGGCGGCTGCGCAGCCGTCGTCAGCGCCTGCTGATCGACAGCGCCGGCGTGATCGTCGAACTGGTCATCGCCACTGTCGCGACCCTGTTCTGGGTGTTCCTGCCCGATGGTGCCGCCCGCTCTGTCTGCTTCGTGCTGGCGACGACCGGCTGGGTCGTCACGCTCGCCGTCAACCTCAATCCGTTCATGCGGTTCGACGGCTACTATCTGATGTCCGATTTCCTGGGGGTGGAAAATCTCGGGCCCCGGTCATTCGCACTGGCCCGTTGGTGGCTGCGCGAGAAACTGTTCGGCCTGGGCGTTGCACCGCCTGAATCCATGTCCGGCGGCCTTCGCCGGACACTGATCGCCTACGCGTTCGGGACCTGGATCTACCGGCTGTTCCTGTTCATCGGCATCGCGCTGCTGGTCTACGCTTTCTTCTTCAAGGTGCTCGGCATCATCCTGTTTGCCGTTGAGATCCTCTGGTTCGTAGCGCTACCCGTCTGGCGCGAGATCGCCGAATGGTGGACGATGCGCGCGCGCATCGTCCGCTCGCCGCGGACGCGGTTCACCTTCGCCGTCCTGCTGTTCCTGGTCGCGGCATTCGCCGTGCCCTGGCAAACCACGATCGTCGCGCCCGCCGTGCTGAAGTCGGACCACGAGGCATCCATCTTTCCGCCGGTTCCTGCACGGCTTGAGGCCGTTGAGGTTTCGGACGGCGACATTGTCGAAGCCGGCACCGTCATGTTCCGGCTCCTTGCCCCGGATCTGGAACACCAGCTTGCCCAATCGGAGCGGCGCATCGCCCTCCTTAAGCGGCGGCGCGACCGCAGGACGGTCGACACGATCGATCTCGCAGAAACGCTGACCCTGGAACAGGAACTCAAGCAGGAAAGCGAGAAAGCTGCCGGCCTGCGGACGCAGATCGCGGCGCTC
>DATHRP010000622.1:0-6623 GCA_035465195.1 Afifellaceae bacterium
CCGAAGGTCCGTCTGCCGGGTGGCGGCGGTGCGCCGGAGATCGCCTCCTCCTGCGGCGAGATATTCATCACCACGGCGCAGTCGACCAGGGGCATGGTCGACAAGATCGATTTCTTCACTTCCTTCGGTCACGGCACGGGCGGTGACGACCGCGGGAAGCTCGGCATCACGACAAAGGGGCCGACCCTGCTGGTCACGGACCTGGCGGTGTGGCGGCCGGACCCCGAGAGCAAGGAATTCACGGTCGTCTCGATCCATCCCGGCGCAACCCGCGAGCAGGTGCAGGAGACCTGCGGGTGGCCTGTGAAGTTCGCCGAAAGCGTAGAGGAGACTCCGCCGCCGTCGGCAGAGGAACTTCAGGTCCTGCGCGATCTGAAGGCCAGGACCGAAGCCGCGCACGGCGGCGAGGCCGGGCAGTCGAAGCGAGGTTCGAAAGATGGCTGAGGCCTTCATCTGCGATTACGTTCGAACGCCGATCGGCCGTTTCGGCGGCGCACTGTCCTCCGTCCGTGCCGACGATCTGGGCGCCGTCCCGTTGAAGGCCCTGCAGGAGCGGCATCCGGGCCTCGACTGGCAAGCGGTCGACGAGGTGATCTACGGCTGCGCCAACCAGGCGGGTGAGGATAATCGGAATGTCGCGCGCATGGCATTGCTGCTCGCCGGTCTGCCCCAATCGGTCCCCGGCGCGACGATCAACCGCCTGTGCGGCTCCGGCATGGCCGCGGTGATCACCGCGGCGCGGGCGATCCGCGCCGGCGAGATCGATCTCGCGATTGCCGGCGGGGTCGAATCCATGTCGCGCGCCCCGTTCGTCATGCCGAAGGCGGATGCCGCCTTTTCGCGCAATGCAGAGATCTATGACACGACGATCGGCTGGCGGTTCGTCAACCCGCTGATGAAAAGCCAGTATGGCGTCGACTCGATGCCGGAGACCGGAGAGAACGTCGCCGAGGACTACCAGGTGAGCCGTGAAGACCAGGACGCCTTCGCGCTCCGCTCGCAGGAAAAGGCCGCCGCCGCACAGGCGAACGGCCGGCTGGCGAACGAGATCACCCCCGTCACGATACCGCAGCGCAAGGGCGATCCGGTTGTCGTCGACAAGGACGAGCATCCGCGCGCGACGAGCCTGGACAAGCTGGCGTCCCTGCCGACGCCGTTCCGCAGCGGCGGCACGGTAACCGCTGGCAATGCATCCGGCGTGAATGACGGCGCGGCCGCGCTGATCGTTGCATCCGAAGCCGCCGCCCATCGTCACGGCCTGACGCCGATCGCACGCATACTGGGCGGCGCGACGGCCGGTGTGCCGCCGCGCGTCATGGGTATCGGCCCGGCGCCTGCGACCCGAAAGCTTTGCGAGCGGCTTGGCATCGGCCCGGGCGATTTCGATGTCGTGGAACTGAACGAAGCCTTTGCATCCCAAGGCATCGCCGTTCTGCGCGAACTGGGCATTCCGGAGGATGCCGGACACGTCAATCCCAACGGTGGCGCCATTGCGCTAGGCCATCCGCTCGGCATGTCCGGCGCCCGGATTGCCGGCACGGCCGCCCTTGAACTGAAGGAACGCGGCGCAGGACGCGCGCTCGCGACCATGTGCATCGGTGTCGGCCAGGGTATCGCAATAGGCTTGGAAGCGGTCTGATCCCGGGAAGGGGTTACTCATGACAGTATCGCCATTTGACCATCCGTTCCTGTCCGGCCTCCTGGGTAACGACGAGGTGGCCGCGCTGTTTTCAGCCGACAGGGACATCGCGACGATGCTTCGTTTCGAGAGCGCGCTCGCCGAAGCGGAAGCCAGGGAAGGGGCGATCCCGCAGGAGGCGGCCGACCGGATCATGGAGGTTTGCGCCAGCTTCCGCCCGGATATGGGAGGATTGGCGAAGGCGACCGCGCGCGATGGCGTGGTCGTGCCGGATCTCGTCCGCCAGCTGCGCATCGCCGTCGGTGAGCCGCACGGGCAGTATGTCCATTTCGCCGCGACCAGCCAGGACGTCATTGATACCTCGCTTGTGCTTCGCCTGAAGCAGGCGCTCGTCATCATCGAGCGCCGGATCGGCGAGGTGAGCACTACGCTCGCCTACCTCAGCGCGCGCGCTGGCCACAAGGCCATGGTCGGCCGCACCCGGATGCGCAATGCCTTGCAGATCACCGCGGCTCGGCGCATTCGCTCGTGGCTGGAACCATTGGAGAATTCACTCAACGTCCTGCAGTCCGTCCGTCCCGGAGTCCTGATGCTGCAATTCGGCGGCCCGGTCGGCATGCTGCAGGCGCTCGACGAAAAGGGCCCGGACGTTGCCCGAACCCTCGGATCTATCCTCGGGCTGGATGTGCCGCCGCATTCCTGGCACGAGTTGCGCAGCGGTATCGCCCGTTTCGCTTCCTGGCTTTCTTTGGTGACAGGCAGCCTTGGCAAGATGGGCACGGATGTCACGCTTATGGCGCAGGATGAAGTCGGCGAGATCGTCCTGACGGACGGCGGCGGTTCGTCCGTGCTGACCAAGAAGATCAATCCGGTGCGGGCAGAAATCCTGGTGGCGCTGGCCCGATTCAACGCCGTCCAGCTTTCCGCCATGCACCAGTCGATGGTGCATGAGAACGAGCGGTCCGGCGCCGCCTGGACCGTGGAATGGATGATCCTGCCGCAGATGGTAGTCGCAACCGCCGCTGCGCTGGCGAGCGCGAGCCGTTTGCTTGAGACCATCGAACTGCAGGACCGGCCGTTGCACGCCGCGGGCTGAGACTGCCGATTGACAGTTGGCGGCTTGCCGCTGAAGCTTGCACGTCCTCGCACCCGCTGATCGGGTGGCAAATGGAATGCAGCCATGGGCGATGATCGTTTCCAGCCGGTCTCCGGTTTCGACCTGCCGCGCTTTGCCGGTATCCCGACGTTCATGCGCTTGCCATATATCCAGGCGGGCGATCCGGGACGGGCAGAGGTCGAAGTCGGGTTGATCGGGGTTCCCTGGGACGGCGGGACGACGAACCGGGCCGGCGCCCGGCACGGGCCGCGCCAGTTGCGCGACCTCTCCACGATGATCCGCGCCGTCCATCCGGCAACCGGGTTCAATCCGTTCAAGGCGAAGAACTGCGCGGATCTCGGCGATGCGCCGGTCAATCCGGCCGACCTTGCCGACGCACTGGAGCGGATCACCAACTTCTACCGGGATATTCATGCAGACGGCATCATGCCGCTGACGGCCGGCGGCGATCATCTGGTCTCGCTGCCGGTTCTGCGCGCGCTCGGCCGCGAGCGGCCGCTCGCGATGATCCATTTCGACGCCCATACCGACCTGTTCGACAGTTATTTCGGCGGTTTCAGGTATACCCACGGCACGCCGTTCCGCCGCGCCATCGAGGAGGGGCTGCTCGATCCGAAGAGGGTCGTCCAGATCGGTATCCGCGGCACCATGTACGACGGCGAGGACATCGATTGGGGTCGCGCCCATGGCGTGCGCATCGTCATGATCGAGGAACTGATGGAGCGCGGACATCGATCGGTCATGGAGGAGGCACGCGGGATCGTCGGCAATCATCCAGCCTATGTCAGCTTTGACATCGATTTCATCGATCCTGCCTACGCACCCGGCACCGGTACGCCCGAGATCGGCGGACCGAATACCTTTCAGGCTCAACAGCTCGTTCGCGGGCTCTACGGCCTCAACCTCGTGGGTGCAGATCTGGTCGAAGTCTCGCCGCCCTTCGACCCGTCGGGCGGCACCGCCTGGGTTGGGGCCTCGATCATGTTCGAATTGCTCTGTGCGCTCGCGACGACCTGATCATCGCAGGGAATACGTTATACAAATGACCGTCCGGCAGTCGGCCGAATTCAATTGGTACTAAAACCCCGCGGCTCCAACGCCGCCTGGAACCAGCTGACGAAGCCCAGCATGGAAAAGACCGGCAGGCCCGTGGCGGCGCGGATATCGGCGGCGTAGGGGATCATGTTGGTGCATTCCAGAACGATGGCGCCGAGCTCCGGGTGATCGGACTTGAGCGCCAACGCGGCTTCGACATTATCCTGCCGTGCCGCCTCGACATCGAGTTCCAGTTCATTGCCGAGAATGACGCGGGTGAATTCCCGCCCGCCCTCGGTGGTGCCGACGGGCGTGTCCGGCGCGACGCCGGCCGCGGCGAGATGCTCGTCAGTCAGCGTCGAGCCGGAAATGGTCAGGATACCGGCGCGGCGGCCGGGCGGCAGCAGCCTTTCCACCATCGGCACTTGCATCAGCGAGGAGGTCGCCACCGGCACGTTCAGCGCGGCGCTGATTTCGTCCTGGAACAGCGACAGGAACCCGCAATTGGTGGTGATGCCGTCGACGCCGTCGGAGACGAGTTCACGGCCTGCGGTGATGAAGGCGTCGAGGAGCCCCTCGGCCCGTCGCCGCACGACGCGCTCAGGCGACGCGTCGCGCACGATCCGGTAGTGGACCGGGAAGGGCCATGTCAGCGCGTGGCCCATGTCGCCCGGACTACGGGGAAACCGGGCATCAAGCATCAGGATGCCGACCGAAGCACCATAGATTGCCTTGCCACCCTTGACCTTGCTCATCCGACACCAGCCTCGGCTCAATCCAGCCACAGCGTTGTATCACGGAGGCGGCCGATGCAGGAGGGGCTGCCGTCTCCGGCCAGCGACAGGCCGATAATGGCGTTGAAACCGGCGGAAATCCGTTTCCGACCGGCTGTTTGTCTTCTATCCTCGGTCCGGACTTAGTACGCGATACATCATCCACCGAAATATTTATCGGTGCCAGTCGGTTATCCGGAGAGACTGAATCAAGGTGGCAGCAACCGGCTCTAATAATGACAAGCGCAAGACCGTTGCCGTCATCGGCGCCGGTATCATTGGCGTTTCCACCGCCGTCTGGCTGCAGCGCGACGGTCATGACGTCATCCTGATCGACCGAGCCGGACCCGGCGAGGGGACGAGCTACGGCAATGGCGGCGTGCTGGCCTCTGTCGCCGTCGTGCCGGTAACTGTGCCTGGCCTGATATGGAAGGCACCGGGCATGCTGCTCGACCCGGACAGCCCGCTGTTCCTGAGCTGGTCGTACCTGCCTAAGCTGCTGCCATGGCTCGCACGCTATCTGCGTCACTGCCGACCCGATGAAGTGCGCCGTATCGCAGCGGCCGTGGAGAAGATCATCGGTGACAGCCTCGAACAGCACCAGGCGGTGGCGAAAGGGACTAAGGCCGAGCGATGGCTCGTGCCGTCCGACTATGTCTTCGCCTATCGCGACCGCGCTCACTACGAGGGCGACGCCTTCGTTTGGCAGGTCCGCCGCGAGCTGGGATTTTCCTGGGACGAACTGGAAACCGAGGCTTTGCGGGCCTACGACCCAGCTTTTTCTGAGCAAATCCGGTTCGCCACCCGGCTCGCCGATCACGGCCACATCACCGACCCCGGCCGCTATGTGAAGGATCTGGCGGAGCATGTGATCTCCAATGGTGGGCGGCTGTTCCAAGCTAACGTCAATGACTTTGCGCGCGAAAGCGGCCGAGTAAGCGGCATTGTCTGCGACGGCGAGACGATCCCCTGCGACGAGGCGATCGTTACCGCAGGGGTCTGGTCGAAAGATCTTATGTCGAAGCTGGGCATAGACGTGCCAATGGAGACAGAGCGCGGCTATCACGTGGAACTCTACGAACCCAGCGTCACGCCGCGCTCGCCCTGCATGGTCGCTGCCGGCAAGTTCGTCATGACGCCGATGGACGGCCGGTTGCGGCTTGCCGGCATCGTCGAGTTCGGCGGCCTCGATGCGCCGCCTTCGAAAGCGCCGTTCGATCTGCTCGTCCGCCAGGCGCAGGCCGCGTTGCCGGGCCTACAATGGAAGGAGCGCCGCGACTGGATGGGCCATCGGCCCGCTCCGGCCGATTCAATTCCGGCGATCGGTGAAGTTCCCGGACTGAGCGGCGTCTACTGCGGCTTCGGGCATCACCATATCGGTCTGACTGGTGGTCCGAAGACGGGCCGGCTGCTTGCCCAGATAATCAGCGGCAATATACCGAACATCGATATGGGAGCTTACGCTCCGGCGCGCTTCGCCATGGAATAATATCGATAAATTATCGATAAATCGTTGACTTGTGCATCTCGCTGCCGCAGGCTTCATTGTCCGCAGATACAGGAACGCCGGATCGCAAGGGTTCGGAACGGTCGGAGGGACTTGGAACCACGATGAACTTGGTCCAGTCTGTCAGGCGGACGTGAAAAAACGGGAGACAGTCATGAAACGCGCACAGATTTTGATCGGCGGTGCCGCCGCGCTGGCACTCGTCACATCCGCGGCAAACGCGGAGCAGTGGGATATGCCGCTGGCCTATTCGGCGACCAATTTCCATTCAGAAACGGCTGCCGAATTCGGGAAATGCGTGACTACGGGAACCGGCGGCGAGATCGAGATCGTCACCCATCCGTCCGGATCGCTGTTCAAGGGCGCGGAGATCAAGCGCGCCGTCCAGACCGGCCAGGCGCCGATCGGCGAACGGTTGCTGTCGGGCCATCAGAACGAGAATCCCATTTTCGGTATCGACTCCATCCCGTTCCTCGCCACCTCGTTCGAGGACGCCGCCAAACTCTGGAAGGCCGCAAAGCCGACGATGGAGAAGGTGCTCGACGAGCAGAA
>DATHRP010000623.1:0-3127 GCA_035465195.1 Afifellaceae bacterium
AAAAAGGCGGGCCCCGAAGGACCCGCCCGATTGTCGCTACCGATAACCGCTCGGTTATTGCGGAAGATCGCCCTCGACGCCTTCGACGTAGTAATTCATGCCGAGCAGCACTTCGTCGGAAAGCGACTCGCCCTCCCCGATCACCTCGCTGCCGTCCTGCTTGCGGATCGGACCCTTGAACGGATGAAGCTTGCCGGAGGCTATGTCGGCCGTCGTCTGCTTGGCCATGGCCACCACGTCGTCGGGCAGGTTGGTATAGGGCGCCATGTTGACCATGTTCGCGGCAAAGCCGCCCCACACGTCCTGGGATTCCCAGGTGCCGTCCATCACTGCCTTGGTACGGGCGATATAGTAATCGTTCCAGTTGTCGACTATCGCCGTCAGCTGGTTGTCGGGCGCGAACTTGTGCATGTCGGACGCCTGCCCGAAGCCGTAGACGCCGCGCTCGGCCGCGATCTGAAGCGGTGCCGGCGAGTCGGTATGCTGGGTGATGATGTCGGCGCCCTGGTCGATCAGCGCCTTGGCGGCATCGGCTTCCCGGCCCGGATCGAACCATGAATTCACCCAGACGACCTTCAGCTTGAAATCCGGGTCGACGGAGCGCGCGCCGAGCACGAAAGCGTTTATGCCGCGGACCACTTCCGGGATCGGGAACGATGCGACGTAGCCGGCAACGCCGTTCTTGGAGACCTTGGCCGCGATCTGGCCGATGACATAGCGGCCTTCATAGAAGCGTGCCGAATAGGTCGATACGTTGTCGGCGCGCTTGAAGCCTGTGGCATGCTCGAATTTGACGTCCGGGAACTTGCCGGCGACCTTCAGCGTCGGGTTCATGAAGCCGAACGAGGTGGTGAAGATGAGCTGGTTTCCGTCGCGTGCGAGCCGCTCGATCGCCCGCTCGGCATCCGGACCTTCCGAAACGTTTTCGACATAGGTCGTCTCCACCTTGTCGCCGAACTCCTTCTCGATCGCCAGCCTGCCTTCATTGTGCTGGTAGGACCAGCCATGGTCGCCGATCGGCCCGACATAGATGAAGCCGACCTTCGTCTTTTCCTGGGCCAGCGCCGCCGCAGAAGACAGTGCCAATGCACCCAGAGCAGCGATTACAGACTTGAAAACACTCATGAAAAATTCCCTCTCTTTCACCCTGCAAAACAGCGTCAGCGCGCCGGCACGAAAGGCCTGCCGAGCGCAGCCGGCGTGTTTGCTCTTAACTTTGCCTTGTTTCGCGATATCAGCACAAGGACAATTATCGTCGCCAGATAGGGCAGCGCGGAGATGAACTGGGAGGGAATCCGCACGCCCGCGGCCTGTGCGTGGAAGCCCAGAATGGTGACCGCGCCGAACAGGTAGGCGCCGACCGCGACACGCGACGGGATCCATGTGGCGAAGACCACGAGCGCCAGCGCGATCCAGCCGCGACCCGCCACCATGTTCTCTGTCCATTGCGGCGTATAGGCGAGCGAGAGATAGGCGCCGCCCAGCCCGGCGCATGCGCCACCGAACAGCACGGCCAGCCACCGGATCAGGATCACCTTGAGTCCGAGATTGTGGGCCGATTCGTGGTTTTCGCCGACGGCCCTGAGCGCCAGCCCCGCGCGGGTGCGGAACAGGAACCAGGTAATGGCCGGCACCAGCAGAATGGACAGGTAGACCAAAGCGTCTTGCGCAAAGAGGACCGGGCCGACTACCGGAATGTCCGACAGTCCCGGTACGGCCAATTTCGGCAGCTTCTCACCTGGCCGCCCCAGAAATGGTTCTCCGATCATCGCCGCAGCGCCGAGGCCAAGCAGAGTCAGCGACAGGCCCGTAGCAACCTGGTTCGCCGCGAGGTTGATCACCAGAAAGGCGAAGGGCAACGCAATAGCCATGCCGCAGAACGCCGCCGCGATCACCCCAAGCAACGTCGAGCCTGACAGGTTGGCGGCGGCGAAGCCGCCGACCGCGCCCATTGCCATCATGCCCTCCATGCCGAGGTTGAGCACGCCGGACCGTTCCACGACCAGCTCGCCGGCAGAGGCCAAAAGAAGCGGCGTCGCGGCTGTAATGATGGTGAGCAGCACCGCAGTGATCATTCCGCCGTCAAGCATGGACTGCCCCCTTCTCCCCTGCCCCGCTCCTGCGGCCGCGCAGCCGCACGCGGTAGTGGATCAGCGTATCGAACGCGAGCACAGTGAACAGGAGCAGGCCCTGGAAGACCCGCGTCACCTTGTCGGAGAGACCGAGGCTGACCTGCGCCGCCTCGCCGCCGAGATAGGTGAGCGCGAGTACAGGGCAGGGGACGACAATGCCGAACGGGTTGAGCCGGCCGAGAAACGCCACGATGATCGCTGTAAACCCGTATCCGGGCGAGATTTCCGGCCTGAGCTGGCCGATCGCGCCGGAGACTTCCGAAATGCCCGCGATGCCCGCCAGTGCGCCCGATACGGCGAACACTGCCAGCACGATCGAGTTCTGCCTGAACCCGGAGAACCGGGCCGCGCGCGGCGCCTCGCCGGCCAGCCGGATGGCAAAGCCGCGGATGGAGAATTTGAGCATGAACCCCAGCGCGACGGCGGCGATAAGCCCGAACGTCACGCCGATATGCAGCCGGCTGTTGCCGACCAGGATCGGCAGCGTGCCGGCGTCGCCGAAGAGCCGGGATTCCGGAAAATTGAAGCTGCCGGGATCACGCCAGGGGCCGCGCACCAAGAAGTCGAGGAGCAGCAGCGCCACGTAGGTCAGCATCAGGCTGGTCAGAATCTCGTTGGCGTTGAACCGCGTTTTCAGGACACCGGGGATCAGCCCGTAGAGCGCCCCGCCGACGGCGCCGAACACGACCATCGCCGGCAGCACCCATAATCCCGCGGCTCCGGGGAAGAGGACGGGGATCGCGCTACCGAAGATCGCGCCCATGGTGAATTGCCCTTCCGCCCCGATGTTCCAGACATTGGCGCGGAAGCAGAGCGCCAGCCCGCATCCGATCAGGATCAGGGGCGACGCCTTGACGATCAACTCTTCCACCGACCAGAGCTGGGTCAGCGGCTCGACGAAATAGATGTAGAGGGCGCGGAACGGGTCGACGCCCAGCGCCGTGAACAGGATCAGCCCGAACAGCAGCGTAACGAGGAAGGCGACGAGCGGCGAA
>DATHRP010000624.1:0-6173 GCA_035465195.1 Afifellaceae bacterium
GCCCGCGAGCATGATTATGTCGTCATCGACACACCGCCCAAGTCCGACCGCGAAGGCCGCCCGGCCATGGAGGCGGCCGACCTGGTGGCGATCCCGGTCCAGCCCTCGCCGATCGACCTGTGGGCGACGGAGCCGACCATCGAGATGGCCGCGGCCGAAGGCACGCCGGCGATCCTCGTGCTCAACCGCGTGCCGCCCCGCGCCCTGCTGACCGAGGAGATGACCGACGCCATGCGCACGTTTGACGCCAAGTCGGCCAGATCCCGCCTCGGCAACCGCGTCGCCTTCGCCGCCTCCATGGGTCACGGCGGGACGGCGATAGAAACCCGGCATTCGCTGAAGGCCGCCGAGGAGGTCGATGCTCTGGCGAAGGAATTGCGCCGAATGATGACGAAGTAACGGACGGGCCGAGGTTCAGGCCATCAGCTTTTCGTTCAAATCACTACCAAGACTGCGATCAATCGCGTCCTGGAGCTTTTCCACCGAGATCGGCTTCGGCACGTAATCGTCCATGCCGGACTCCAGGCACATTTCCTTGTCGCCCTTCAGCGCATGGGCGGTGAGCCCGATGATCGGCACATGGCCACCGGATTCGGTTTCCAGCTTGCGGATCGTCTGGGTCGCCTCCAGTCCGTTCATTTCCGGCATCGAGACATCCATCAGGATCAGGTCCGGCGGATCGGCCTTGTATTTCTCTACCGCCTGGGCACCGTCGAAAACGATCGTGTAGTCGTGCCCGGTTTCCTTCAGGATCTGCTCGATGACGATCTGGTTCACCTCGTTGTCCTCGGCAACCAGGATCCTGCACTTGCCGGGCCGTGCAGGCGTCGTCGTCTTTTCGGGCGCGGCGCCGGTCGCCGGTCTGGCTGACTTTGGAGCCGTATCGGACGATGCCGCAGGTGCACTCGCGGCGCTGCCTGCGGGCTCATCTTCGAACAGGATCGAATCTTCCGTCTGCGCCGTACCGCGGTTGTCCTGCAGCACCTTGATCACCGATTCCAGGAGCGCCGACGCGCGGGCCGGCTTCACCAGCTGGTCCTGGATGCCCATCTCTCGGAACAGCTTGCCGTCGGAGGCATTGTCGACGGACGTCAGCAGGATGATCGGCGTGTCTCCGATATCGGCGGATTCGCGGATCGCGGCGGCAACCTTCGTCCCGTCCATTTCGGGCATCTGGAAATCGAGGATCACCAGATCGACCTTGCGGTTCATCCGGGCGGCATAATGGAGAACCGTGATGCCCTCGCGCCCGGTCGGCGTCGCCGTTGCGTCGAAACCCCATGAGCCGAGCTGTTCCAGCAGCACCGCGCGGTTGACCTCGTTGTCGTCGATCACGAGCACGCGTGCCCCGGACACGTCGATCGGAACCCGCTTGCTTCGGGTCGGATTGCCGTGCACCGGCAGCGGCAGCGTGAACCAGAAGGTCGAGCCCTTGCCCAACTCGCTTTCGACGCCGATCTCGCCGCCCATCTTTTCCACCAGCATCTTGGAGATGGTCAGTCCGAGGCCGGTACCCTCATGCTTGCGCGTCGACGACCCGTCGACCTGGCTGAATTTCTGGAACACCTTGTCGGCCTGGTCGGCCGGAATGCCGACGCCGGTGTCCTGGACCTTGACCAGCAGCGCCGCGGTGGTCTCTCCATCCTTGTCCGGCATGCCGACCGCACCGGAAATGTCGATCAGGACATGGCCGCGGTCGGTAAACTTCACGGCGTTGCCGACAAGATTGGTGATGATCTGGCGGATGCGGCCGACATCGCCGACGAAGCTCTCCGGCAGGTCCGGTTGGACGCGCACGGCCAGTTCCAGGTCCTTCTCCTTGACCCGGGTCGAGATCAGCGTCGCCACGTCCTCGACCGCCTCCGACAGCGAGAACGGCATCGGGTCGAGCTCAAGCTGGCCGGAATCGATCTTCGAGAAGTCGAGGATGTCGTTGATGATCGTCACCAGCGCGTGGCCGGATTTGACGATCACGTCGATGAACATCTTCTGCTTGTTGTCGAGTTCCGTCTTGGCCAGCAGTTCCGCCATGCCCATCACCCCGTTCATCGGCGTGCGGATCTCGTGGCTCATGTTGGCGAGGAACTCCGACTTGGCCCGGTCGGCGATTTCCGCCCGCTCGACGGCATCCGCAAGCTCGTCCTCACGTTTCTTCAGAAGAGTGATGTCGGTATGCGTGATCACGCAGCCACCGCTCGGCTGCCTGATGCTGGTGGACATGACGATCCGCCCGGACGGCATGGTCCGTTCGATGCTGACGCTCGATCGTTCATCGCTGTGGTTGAAGAGTTCCTCCGGATCCAGGTCGGAATTCGTCTTGGTCCGGCTGCGCAGATAGCCCAGCAGTTCGCGGTCGTTCTGGCCGACGAATAGCAAGTCCTCGGGCAGTTCCAGTAGTTCGACCGTCCGCTCGCTGAACATCTCGACCGTGCGCACGCCGTCACGCGGACGGCCGAACACGACGAGCCCCTGGTCCATTGCCGAGATCACGCTGGACAGCCGGGATTCCGCCAGCGCCAGCCGCGCCTCCCGCTGCTTGGCCTCGGTGATATCGGTATACGTGACGATCATGCTGCCGTTGGAGCGGGTGATGGCCGTCGACAGGACGAAGTTGCCGTCCTTTAGCTTGTGCTCGACGCGAACTGTCTTGCGGCCGCGATCCTCGCCAGCATGTTCGCCGCCGGCGGCATAGTCCCCGCGCTCGCGGAAGTGGGCTTCGACCGCATCCCGTTTTTGGCCGGGCACCAGGAGCCCTTCCGGCATTTCGAGCAGTTCAACGGCCCGCGCGCTGCACATCTCGACCGCGAGGTCGCCGTCATCGTCACGCTCGTAGACGACGAGGCCGGCATCCATGACCGAGAAGATACTGGCCAGCTGATACTGCAATCTGGCTAGATCGTCCTCGTGCCTTTTCAGCTCGGTAATGTCGGTTCGGGCGATGACGAACATGCCTTCGTCGGAACGGCGGCTGCGCGACAGGATCACACGCCCTTCGCGCGTGCGGATGATTGTTTCGGATTCCGGTTTCTCGTAGAGCTTCTTGCGTTCGGCGATCCAGTCGTCCCACTTCGCGGGCTCGACTTCCCATTCGCCGTTCTCAAGCCCCTTGCGGAGCACTTCGTCGAGCGTCGCACCGCGCGGCATGGCGTCGGCCATGCGCGGATGCATCTGCCGCATGGCCTTGTTGAACATGACGACGCGGCCTTCGGTGTCATGGATGACGATTCCTTCGGACATCAGGTCGAACGCCGCTTCAAGCTGGGTCTCGGTTTCGCGGATCCGGCCTTTCAGGTCGGCGTTCTGCTGGCGCAACGCCTGTTCGGCCTCCACCTGAGCGGTCACATCGGAGGCACAGCCCCAATAGCCGAGGAATTCGCCGCCATCGCCGAAGACAGGCTTGCCGCTTGTCTTGCACCAGGCCACCCGCCCGTCCGGTCGTTTGATCTCGTGCAGAAAATCGCTGAAGGGCCGACGGTTCTGAAGATCGTCGAGATGCGCCTTCATTTCCAGCGTCAGGTGATGATCGCCCCAGAGATCCTGGCGTGTCTTGCCGAGCAGAGACTGCGGATCGACGCCGAGCAGGTCTTGCATGCGGTCGGACATGAACGAAAACCGAAGATCGGCGTCCATTTTCCAGACCCAGTCTGCGGAAAGGGAAAGAATATCCTCGACCGAAAGACTGCCAAGCTGGTTCCCGGCGTCCATGCATACCCCCTGTTGTCCGATCCGAAATCGCCGGAGCGGATGCAGATAGCGCCGGATCGCGGATTGCCGACGCAAAGTTCGTCGGAAAACTAGGCCGACAGGGTGAAAATTGGCTAAACACGGGTGCAGAAATTGTTACCGGGCCGTTCAGCGATTCAAGCCCGGAAAGGCCGGTAATTCGGGCGGACTCCCGTCGGCGACCGGTGCGAACCTGGTTAACCGGCCTCGGGATCGCGCGGCTGGTCCACCGTTTCGATCCACGGCTTGATGTCGATGATCGGCGTACCGTCGCGGCAATCGAGCGCGTCGACCACGATCAACCCTTCTGCCGGATCGATTTCGAGGATGCGCACCGTGCCAAGTGCGATCGGGTTCGGCCGGGCTGGCGAGCGCAACGAGAAGACGCCCCTGGTCGTCTCGCTGCGACGCGGCGCCTGTATCACCAGGTTCCGCGCCGCCTCGTTCATCCAGTAGAGCACGATGATGGAATCGCCGGCGCGGAGATCCTTCAGGCCAGGCCGCCAGGCCTCGTCGATCCGCACGGCGAAACGACCGCCGCGTTCGCGCGCCTGCCGCAGATTGTGCGGACAGTCGCCACGTGTCTTCCAGGGCGTCTCGGCGTAACCGATAAAGACCAGGCGCGCGTCGTCGGCGTCACGCGCGGGATCGACCGGGGCGAGCACCTCGCCCGGCCGGACCTCGCTGTCGACTTGCGTGGAATCGCCGCTCGCCATGCCTGCGATCTGAACAGAAAGCGGTGGCGGCTTCAATGGGGAGCGCCGCAGGCCGACTATCCGGTGGCCTCGAGGAACCGTTCGAGGTCGTTGAAGCTCGACGCCCAGCCGCCGCGGTGACTGTCGCGGTGTTCGCGTTCGCGGAACGTCTTCTGCTCCAGCACCAGCCGGGTTCCACCCTCCACCGCGTCGAACTCGATCGACAATTCCGTTTCGTGGCCGTCGCGCACCCCTTCATTGTGCCAGGCCCAGGTCATCACCAGGCGGCGCGGCGGATCGATTACCCGGTAGACCCCGCTCACCGTGAACTCCTCGCCCTTTTCATTGCGCATGGTGGTGAGCCAGGCGCCATCCTCGCGCACGTCCATTTCGCAGCGCGGCGTCGTCATGCCTTCCGGCCCCCACCAGCGCGCAAGTTTCTCCGGATCGGTCCACGCCTCGAATATCCGCTTCGGTTCGGCGGGAAAAACCCGCTCTATCCGGAGGATGCTGTCGTTCTCGCTCATCGATCTGCCTCATCCGGCCGGTCGTCATCCTCCGCAAGCACCTGCTCCAGCCGGTCGAACGATGCCTGCCAGAACCGCCTTTGCCGGCTCAGCCAGTCGTCGATGGTGTCGATCGCCTCCGGCCGCGCCCGGAAGCGGCGCCATTGCCGCTCCACCCGCCGTTCGCTCAGGCCGGCACGCTCCAGCTCGTTCAGATGTCGGGAGATGGCCGGCGCGGAGATGGCGAACGGCTCGGCCAGTTCGCCGGCGGTCTTCTCGCCTTCGCGGATCAGCCGCTCGACGATGGCGAGCCGGTTCGGATCCGCCAGCGCTGAAAACAGCGCCGGCATGTTTTCACCGATTTCACTCTGTTGCTGTGTCCTCATCATTATTTAGCAATCACGTTAATTAATACGATTGTCAATACGCGAGGCTTGCCGCGCGCTCATTATTGATATAACGATATCTTTATATCTTTACGTTAACCGTCGTCTGACGGTGTGCAGATGCAACGATTGGACAGCTAGTGGGCTAGGCCGAATGCTGACGAACCGGATCAACATGCTGAAGGCGGCGTCCGACGAGACCCGGCTGCGCCTGCTCTGGCTGCTGTCCCGGGGCGAGCGCACCGTGAAGGACCTGACGGATATTCTCGGCCAGTCGCAGCCGCGCATTTCCCGGCACCTGAAGTTGCTCACCGATGCCGGCCTGATCGAGCGGGCTCCCGAGGGTGCCTGGGTCTATTACAGGCTGAATGATGACGAGACAGTCCGCGCCATCGTCGGTCCGATGCTGGCCGGGCTCGACGAGAGCGACCTGACCATCCGCCGCGACAGCGAACAGCTGGAGCGTATCAAGCAGCGCAACCAGGACGCCGCGAGCGCCTACTTCGCGAAGCACGCGGAACAATGGGACATCATCCGCAACATGCACGCGCCGGACGCAGATATCGAGACGGCGATCCTGCGGGCCGCCGGGCCAGGTCCGTTCCACGCCGTGCTCGACATCGGAACCGGCACCGGGCGGATGCTAGAACTGTTCGCGCCCCACGCCGGGCGCGCCACCGGCATAGACATGTCGCCGGCCATGCTGGCGATCGCCCGCGCCAACCTGGAACGCGCCGGGCACACCCATATCCATGTGCGGACCGGCGACGCGAACAACCTGCCGGTCGTGCGCGATGGCTTCGACCTCGTCATCATCCACCAGGTGCTGCACTATCTCGACGACCCGGCGCGCGCCATCGACC
>DATHRP010000625.1:0-1928 GCA_035465195.1 Afifellaceae bacterium
CGCACCCGTTTGCCGCGCCACTTCCTGCGCGACTAGGTCGATCATCCGGTCCTCCAGCCTGAGGCAGGCGTAGTCCGCGTCGCGCATCTCGGCCAGCAGCGCGGAGGGATAATCGCGCCCGGCATGCGGCACGGTGATCAGGATCGGTATGGGCGAAGATGCGGGCGACAGCAGGGTAAAGGCCGGCCGCTGCTCGAGCCCGGCGATGAAACCGCCGCTCTCTGACCGCATGTTCGGTGATTCGTGCCCCTCTGGCGCCATGGCTCCAGTGCTGCCCTTTCGCGCCGCGCCTGTCAAAGCGATCCCGCCAGAAAGGAATGCTCAACCGACTGTCTCAATTCCGGGCACCCCCGCCGACGGGTAAGATTTCTTAAGCGGTGACCGGTATGACGCCCGTATGACTGTTGCATCCACCTTGCGGATTCTCCTGGCCGAAGATGAGGAAGCCATGCGCACCTATCTGGAGCGCGCCCTCACCAACGCCGGCTATGAAGTGGTCGCGGTAGAACGCGGCACGGCGGCCGTGCCCTTGCTGGAAGAACAGCATTTCGACCTGCTCCTGTCCGACATCGTCATGCCGGAAATGGACGGGATCGAACTGGCGCAGCGTTGCGCCGAACTTTCTCCGCGCACCAAAGTGATGTTCATCACCGGCTTTGCGGCGGTTTCGCTTAAGGCCAGCCGCGAGCAGCCGCACGCCCGCGTGCTGTCCAAGCCCTTCCATTTGCGTGACCTCGTGCTCGAGGTGGAGCGCATGTTCGAAGATCAACGCGAAGCTTCGCTCTGAATTTGGGCCGAATCGCTTGATTGGCGGCAAGGCTCAAGCTAAAGGGCCGCCTCCGCCGCCCACAAAGCGGCGTTTCGATGGTGCGGGAGTATAGCTCAGTGGTAGAGCACTATGTTGACATCGTAGGGGTCGGAAGTTCAATCCTTCCTACGCCCACCATCGCAAACCCGCCGCTTGCCGGCGGGTTTTTTATTGCCTGCCCCCTGACGTGCACCCGCGCGCCCCTCTGCTAAAGCGCCCGCATATTTCCATTCCCCAATTTTCAGCGAACAGGGACATCATGCAGAAAATCCAGGTCAAGAACCCGGTTGTCGAACTCGACGGCGACGAAATGACGAGAATTATCTGGCAGTGGATCCGCGAGCGGCTGATCCTGCCTTACCTCGACGTCGACCTGAAATATTACGACCTCTCGATCGAGCACCGCGACGAGACGGACGACCAGGTTACGGTCGATGCCGCCAATGCCATCAAGCAGTATGGCGTGGGCGTGAAGTGCGCCACGATCACTCCGGACGAAGCGCGCGTCGAGGAATTCCACCTCAAGAAGATGTGGAAGAGCCCCAACGGCACGATCCGCAACATCCTGGGCGGCGTCGTGTTCCGCGAACCGATCGTGATCGAGAACGTGCCGCGGCTCGTGCCGGGCTGGACCGATCCGATCGTGGTCGGCCGCCATGCCTTCGGCGACCAGTATCGCGCCACTGACACGCTGATCCCCGGCCCGGGCAAGCTGCGGCTGGTGTTCGACGGCGAGGACGGCACCAAGCTCGACCTCGACGTATTCGATTTCCCGAGCGCGGGCGTCGCCATGGCGATGTACAATCTCGACGATTCGATCCGCGACTTCGCGCGCGCCAGCTTCAACTATGGCCTGAACCTCGGTTGGCCGGTCTATCTCTCGACCAAGAACACCATCCTCAAGGCCTATGACGGCCGCTTCAAGGACCTGTTCCAGGAGGTGTTCGACAACGAGGGCTTCGCCGCCAAATTCGCCGAAAAGGGCATCGTCTACGAACACCGGCTGATCGACGACATGGTCGCGGCCGCGCTGAAATGGTCCGGCGGGTTCGTTTGGGCCTGCAAGAACTATGACGGCGACGTGCAGTCGGACACGGTGGCACAAGGATTCGGATCACTT
>DATHRP010000626.1:0-1522 GCA_035465195.1 Afifellaceae bacterium
TCGGACGCTAGGGGGGTATGGGGGGAGTGTCCGGAGGCGTACGAACCGGGGACATCGCTGACAGAATAGACCGGGAGCATACCTGACAGGTCATCATCGTCCGAATCGGCATGGAGGTTCGGGCGATGCCTTTCAGGGAGAGCAGTCCTGTGGAAGAGCGTATCGCGTTGATGCAGGCTTACGATACGGGTGCATTTTCGGTCTCGGAGCTGTGCCGCCGGTTCGGCATCAGCCGCCAGACCTTCTACGTTTTGAAGCGTCGCCGTGAGGGCGGCGATGCGCGCTGGTTCGAAGAACGCTCGCGTGCGCCGAAGTCGGTGCCGCACGCAACGCCCGACGAGATCTGCGCGAAGGTGATCGCGATGCGCAAGCGGTTTCCCCGCTTCGGGCCGAAGAAGGTCCGCGCATGCCTCATCGCAGACGAACCGGCGGTGTGCTGGCCCGCCGCCTCGACGATTGGTGCGATCCTGGAGGCGGAAGGCCTCGTTGTGCCGAACAAGCGGCGGCGCAGACCGCTGGCACAGGGAGAGATCACAGCCGGCTCCGACACGCCTAACGGTGAATGGGCCGTCGACTTCAAAGGCTGGTTCCGGACGCGCGACGGCACGCGCTGCGACCCTCTGACGGTCTCCGACACGGCCAGCCGTTATTTGATCGAGGTCCGTATCACGCCGCCGACACACGACGGCGTGAAGGCCATTCTGACCAGGGTTTTCAATGACGTCGGCCTACCGGATGCGATCCGTTCCGACAACGGTTCCCCTTTCGGTTCGATCGGTGCAGGCGGACTGTCACGGCTGTCCGTCTGGTTTCTGAAGCTCGGCATCGAGGTGCGCCATATCCCGCCATCGAGCCCGCAGGACAACGGCCGGCACGAACGCATGCACCGCACGCTCAAGGCCGAGACGGCACGTCCACCGGCCGACCGCTGGGAGCAGCAGCAGGTTCGCTTTAATCGGTTCCGCCGGCATTACAACGAGGAACGCCCGCACGAAGCGCTCGGCCAGACGGTGCCGGCGAGCCGCTGGAGCCCGCCTCGGCGCACGATGCCTGCGGCGATCAAGGAGCCCTGGTACGATCCGGACCATGAAGTGCGACGCGTCCGACGGACGGGCGAGATCAAGTGGCGGGGCGAACATATCTTCATCGGCGAGGCACTGGCGCGCGAAACGGTTGGTCTGGCGGAGATCGATCTCGGCCTCCACATCGTTCGGTTCTGCGGGCGTGACCTCGGGCTCATCGATCGCGCCGGCCGGTTCCATCGCTTCGCTCCGCCGCGTGCGCGGCTGCGCAAAGCGCCGGAACCGGCTATGGAATAACTTGGAGAGTGTCAGGTATGCTGTCGGTTCAAAATGTCAGGTATGTGCCCGGTCGTTCAAATAGGAATTGCGTTGGCTCAGCGTTGCAATCACTTTGTCGCGTCGGCGCCACTTGAGTGTTCCGATGCAATTGCTGAGCCGGAAGCCCTTCTGCTTGAACGAGTCGAGATCGATGTCTCGGTATTGCTCACACAGTTCGACAT
>DATHRP010000627.1:0-1785 GCA_035465195.1 Afifellaceae bacterium
TTCATGGTGCATGTGTACACCATCGGTTATATGGCCGACGATCCGGGATATCAGCGGTTCTTCAGTTACATCGCCCTGTTCACGTTTTCCATGCTGATGCTGGTCATGTCCAACAACTTCCTGCAGCTGTTCTTCGGCTGGGAGGCGGTGGGACTGGTCTCCTACCTGCTGATCGGCTTCTGGTTCAAGCGCGAGTCGGCGATCTTTGCCAACCTGAAGGCGTTCCTTGTCAACCGCGTGGGTGATTTCGGCTTTATCCTGGGTATTGCGGGTGTCGTGATGTTTACGGGCTCGCTGGACTACGCGACCGTATTCGACAATGCCGATGCGATTGCCTCGCAGCAGATCGAACTCTTCGCCGGCAGCCCCTGGAATGCCATGACGGTCGTCTGCATTCTGCTATTTATCGGCGCGATGGGTAAGTCCGCGCAGGCGCCGTTGCACGTCTGGCTGCCGGATTCGATGGAAGGCCCGACGCCGATTTCGGCGCTGATCCATGCCGCCACGATGGTCACGGCAGGCATCTTCATGGTGGCCCGCATGTCGCCGCTGTTCGAGCTGTCAACGACGGCGCTCGGTTTCGTGATCATCATCGGCGCCGTCACGGCGTTCTTCATGGGCCTGCTGGGCATCGTGCAGAACGACATCAAGCGCGTTGTCGCCTATTCGACGTTGTCGCAGCTCGGCTATATGACCGTGGCGCTCGGCGCGTCTGCCTACGGCGCGGCCATCTTCCACCTGATGACGCATGCGTTCTTCAAAGCGCTGCTATTCCTCGCGGCCGGTTCGGTCATCATCGCGATGCACCACGAGCAGGACATCCGCAAGATGGGCGGCATCCGGAAGTACATGCCGATCACCTACTGGACGTCGCTGGTCGGCTCGCTGGCGCTGATCGGCTTCCCGGGGTCGTCCGGCTTTTTCTCGAAGGACCTGCTGATCGAGGCTGTCCGGGAATCGCACTGGCATGCAGGCGCGACGATGGGCGACCAGGTCACGTACTGGATCGCGTACCTCAGCGTTCTGCTGGGCGTGTTCGTGACGGCGCTGTATTCGTTCCGGATGTTCTTCCTGGTATTCCACGGCGAAGAGCGCATGGATGCCGAGACGAAGTCGCACCTGCACGAGACGCCGGCAGTGGTGACCGTGCCGCTGATCCTGCTGGCGATCCCGTCGGCCGTCATTGGCTGGTTCACCGTGGGTCCGGTGCTGTTCGGAAACTACTTCGGCGATGCCATCGTCGTTCAGCATGCAAATGACGTGCTGGCGGAAATGGGTTCGCACTGGCACGGCAGTCTCGCGCTGTTGCTGCATTCGGTGCAGACACCCGTGTTCTGGCTGGCCGCCGCAGGCGTGTTTTCCGCCTGGTTCCTCTACCTGAAGCGCCCCGAGATTCCGGAGACCATTCGGCAGAAACTCTCGGGTCTCTACAACCTGCTCGACCGCAAGTACTACTTTGACGACCTGTACATCCGCGGCTTTGCCGCGGGTGGCCGTTCGCTCGGCAAGTTCCTCTGGCAGAAGGGCGACCAGGTCGTGATCGACGGTTTCCTGGTCAACGGTACCGCCAACGCCGTCGGCAGGCTGGCGGGCGTGTTGCGCCAGATCCAGACCGGCTACCTGTACACCTATGCGTTTGCAATGATCATCGGCCTGACGATTCTGCTCGGCTGGCTCCTCTGGCTGAGGTAAGACCGTGCTCCAGACTCATCTTCTCAGTATCCTGATCTGGCTGCCCATCGTCGGCGGTGCGGCGCTGCTGTTTATCGGCGACGACAACGATGT
>DATHRP010000628.1:0-5009 GCA_035465195.1 Afifellaceae bacterium
CCTGAGCGATCCCCTCTTCGATGGGCCAGTCCGCGTTCTCGAGATAGACCAGGAACCCGAACATGCTCATGAACGTGAAGACGACAAAAGCCGTGAAGAGCCAGTCGATGCTCCTCACAATGGAGCAACCGACTTGGACCAGACGATCCTCATTGCCGCCACCGCGGTCTTCCTGCTGGCAGGGATCATCAAGGGCACCATCGGCCTCGGCCTGCCGACGACGTCGGTCGGCCTGATGGCGAGCCTCATCGATCCGCGACTGGCTATCGCGCTGGTCGTCGTGCCGATGACGGTCACCAATTTCTGGCAGATCCTCCGCTCCGGGCATGTCGTCCGCACGGCCCGGCGATATGCCTGGTTCGGAGTCACGCTGGCGGCAAGCCTGTTGATCGTGACGATTATTGCCGGTCGCATGTCCGGTGAGGCGCTGGCGATCGCCATCGGTTTCGTGATCTCCATCTTCGCGCTGTCCAATCTCTTCCTGCAGGTGCCCGAACTGCCCGACAGGCTCGACCGGGTCGCCCAGGTGGGAGGCGGCATACTGAGCGGCATCTTCGGCGGCCTGACGTCGATCTGGTCGCCGCCGATGATCGCCTATTTCCTCTCCCGCAGGCTCGACAAGGACGAGTTCGTGCGCGCCTCCGGCTTGCTGCTCTTCCTGGGCAGCCTGCCGCTCGGCTTTGGCTACTGGCGCGCAGGGCTGATGACCGGACCGACGGCCCTGACGTCGCTCGCAATGTGCGTTCCGGCGATCATCGGTTTCGCCGTCGGCGAGAAGATCCGCGCCAACTTCTCCTCCGAACGCTTCCGTCCGGCGGTCCTGATCGTTTTCCTGCTGATGGGGATCAACCTGGTGCGCCGAGCGTTCTGGTGAGGTGAGGGGCCGCCCTATTCATACGGCAGCCCCACATAGTTCTCCGCCATCGATGCCCGTGCCGTTTCCGAGCCGGCCAGATAGTCGAGCTCCGCGCGCTGCATCTTGCGGTCGAACTCGCCCTCGGCCGGGAAATTGTGCAGCAGTTTCGTCATCGACCAGGAGAAACGCTCGGCCTTCCAGACTCGGGCCAAAGCCTTCTGCGAGTAGGTCTCCAGGCCGCTGTCGTCGTTCGCCTTGTAGTGGGCGATCAGGGCGCGGGAGAGGAAGTAGATATCGGAGGCGGCGAGGTTGAGGCCCTTGGCGCCGGTCGGCGGCACGATGTGGGCGGCGTCGCCCGCCAGGAACAGCCGGCCGTGCCGGAGCGGCTCGGCGACGAAGCTCCTGAGCGGCGCGATCGATTTCTCGACCGACGGCCCGGTGACCAGCCGGCCGGCGGCATCCGCGGGCAGCCGCGCCTTCAGTTCGTCCCAGAAGCGCTGGTCGGGCCAGTTGGCCACGTCGTCGTCGAGCGGGCACTGGACGTAGTAGCGGCTCAGCACCCGCGAGCGCAGCGAGCAAAGCGCGAAGCCGCGCTCGTGGCTGGCATAGATCAGCTCCTCGGAAACCGGCGGGGTCTCCGACAACACGCCGAGCCAGCCGAATGGATAGACCTTCTCGTAGGTCTTCAGAACGTCGGCCGGCATGGATTTGCGCGACACGCCGTGGAAGCCGTCGCAGCCGGCGATGAACTCGCAGTCGAGCCGGTGGTCCTGTCCGTTATGCGTGTAGGTGAGCCAGGGCGCGTCGCTGTCGATATCGTGGGTCGTCACGTCGGCGGCCTCGTGGACCACGCGGCCGCCCATCGCGTCGCGCGCGTCGTAGAGGTCACGGGTGATCTCGGTCTGGCCGTAGATCATCACGGTCTTGCCGCCGGTCGGGCGGGCAAGGTCGATATGCACGCTGCCGCCGCCGAAGGCGATGTCGAAGCCTTCGTGGACCTCGCCTTCCGCGTCCATCCGATCGCCGACGCCGGCGCCGCGCAGCATGTCGGCCAGGCCCTGTTCGAGAACGCCGGCACGGATGCGCCCGAGCACGTAGTCCCGGGTCTGCCGCTCCAGGACGACATTGTCGATGTTTTCGAGATGAAGGAGTTGCGATAGCAACAGCCCGGACGGGCCTCCTCCGATAATGGCAACCTTCGTTCGCTCGGTTTTCAAGGGGTATCCTCCGGCAGGCCGCGCGCCCGGGCGTGCCGATCCGCTGCGGCGGCCCGTTTCGCTATGGTATCCGGGCCGTTCCCTTTGTTTCGCAGGAGCCGGGCGGCAAGGCAAGGCCCCTGATCGTCACACCGAGAATATGAGCGCGCTTCCGAGAATGGCAAGCGCGGCGCCGATCCAGGCGCCGACGGCCGGAATTTCACCGGTTCGCCACCACAGGAGCGGCAGGATCATCGCCGGCGTCGTTGCCGAAAGGGTGGAGACGATGCCCACCTTGCCGCCCGACAGCGCGAACAGGATCAGTGTCATGCCGACGGCCATGCCGAGAAGGCCGGACAGGGCGACCCTGGCGGCAAGCGGGCCGGACAGTGGCTCGCCGCCGCGCAGGCTCTTCAGCGGGAGCCTGAGGAACAGGCTGAGGCAGAACGCGGCGATGCCGATCCGGATCGCCGAGGCGGCGACCGGGTCGGCGCCGGCCGCCATGACCGGCCGGGCGATCAGCGATCCGACCGCCTGCGAAGACGCTGCCGTCAGGCCGAGGCATACGCCGATCCATAGCGGACCGCGGATACTTTCCCAGTGGTGCAGCTGCGAACGGCGCTTGCCGAACACGATGGCGAGCGTGACGCCGGCGAAGGTCAGTCCGATACCGGCGAGCGCAAGCGGCGACAGCGTTTCTCCGAGGACGAGCCAGCCGAGCAGGGCGGCGATCGGCGCGTTCAGCGAGAACAGAATGCCGGTCCGCCGCGGTCCGAGCCGATTCATCGTCAGAAACAGGGCGGTATCGCCGAGAAAGATGCCGACAAAGCCGGAGAGAACGATCGGGGCCAGGTGAGCGCGCCCGACGCTCTGCCAGCTTCCCGTGGCGACGACCCAGGCGGCGAGCATGCCGAACACCATGACGAGCCGCAGCCGGTTGAACCGGACCGCGCCGAGCCGCTGCGCGGGTTCGGCCGAAACCATGCCGGCGAACGCCCAGCAGAGCGCCGCGGCGAGGGCTGCAGTCTCGTGGATCGGCATTGCGCGAGAGGTCCGTGGCGAGGGATCGGGGCGAGCCTGTCTAGTTCGCGCCGGCGCCTCTGGCAATCCCGCATTGCCGCACCTGGACGCCCGTCCGCCATGCCGGGTCGCCGTCGCTGCGATGGCTCCCGGCCAAGGGAGAGTCAGCGCATAGTGGCGCGCCATGACGAACGCCCGCAACCACACGCTTCTCGCAGCCGCGATTATCGCTGCGGCCGCATTGGCGCTCTACCTGATGGGCCGGACGCCGATCTGCGCCTGCGGCACCGTCAAGCTCTGGCATGGTGTCGTGATGAGCTCGGAGAACTCGCAGCACCTGACGGACTGGTATACCTTCTCGCACGTCATCCACGGCTTCCTCTTCTACTTCTTCGCCTGGCTGGCGCTGAAGGTGATCGGGCGCGACATGCCTGTCCTGGCGCTGCTGCCGGTAGCCCTCGCGGTGGAGGCCGGATGGGAGATCTTCGAGAACACAGATTTCATCATCAACCGCTACCGCGAGGCGACGATCTCGCTCGACTATTACGGCGACAGCGTCATCAATTCCGTGTTCGACATGCTGGCAATGTTGCTCGGCTTCATGCTCGCCGGGCGCCTGCCGGTCTGGCTGATCGTTGTCGCGGCGGTCGCGATGGAACTGTTCACCGGCATCATGATCCGCGACAATCTCGCCCTGAACATCCTGATGCTCGTCTGGCCGCTCGACGCGGTGCGGGACTGGCAGGCCGGGGCGTAGTCGCCGTTTTCCGCGTCATTGAAACATCATATATCTGTCACAAAGCGCATTTAGTGCGCTTAATGTTTGATTTTCGAATGCGATGTATCCTATGTAGGTGCACATATTGCACCTTTGATTCGCGGATTGCCTGATTCATGTCCGGTACGCAGATCCTGATATCCGTCGTCGGCGGGGTGGCCCTGATCCTCTGGGGCTGCCGCATGGTACGCACCGGCGTGCTGCGCGCCTACGGCGCGTCGCTGCTGCAATTCATCGGCGACTGGACCGGCAACCGCTTTCGCGCCGCCGCCGCCGGCACGGCCGTCGGCACCATGCTGCAGAGTTCCACGGCGACAGCGCTGCTGGTCAGTCCCTTCGTCGCACGCCGGGCGATCTATGCCGGCGGAGCGCTCGCGGTAATGCTTGGCGCCGACCTCGGCTCGGCGATCGCCGCGCTTGTGTTCTCCTCGGGCATCTCCGCAATCTGGCCGCTGCTCGCCTTCGTCGGCTACGTCCTGCACGCCAGTTTCAGCAACCGTAACAGCCGTGTCAGCAATATCGGCCGGGTGATTATCGGCCTTGGCCTCCTGTTCCTCGGCCTGCGCACCATCGGCGGAGCCGCCGCCGACCTGTCGTCGAGCCCGGTGATCTCGGAGGTAATCGAGGCGACATCGCAAGAGCCGCTACTGGCGCTGCTCGCCGGTGCGCTACTCACCTGGATGGCCTATTCCAGCATCGCCATCGTGCTCTTCGCCGTGGCGCTGTCCGCCTCCGCCGGGTTGCCGGCGGAACAGCTTTTCCCGTTCGTGCTGGGCATCAATGCCGGTGCCGCGCTGCCGGCAATCTCTGCCACGCTGGCAGAGCCGCCGGCGACACGCCGCATCCCCGTCGGCAATCTGATCTTCCGCTTCACGGGTGCGGCGATCGCGCTATACCTGCTGCCGCAGATCACGCCGCTGATCGCCGGCCTCAGCCAGGATCCGGGCATGCGGATCATCTTCTTCCACCTCGCCTTCAACGCGGCACTTATCCCGCTGTTCATCGGGCTGACCGGTCCGGTCAGCGGACTTGCCCAGATGATGATGCCGGATTTCGCAAACCGGGAGGGACCGAACGGTCCGCGCTTCCTCGACCGGTCTTTGCTGCAGTCGCCGTCTACCGCTCTCGGTGCGGCCGCCCGCGAAACGCTCAACATGGG
>DATHRP010000629.1:0-7017 GCA_035465195.1 Afifellaceae bacterium
TCGACCGGGCGTCACGCTTTTCCCAGAAGAAATCCGGCGGGACCTGGACCATATCGCGCGAAGCGTAGATGCGGTTTATCGCTATGGCATCGGCCTGGGACGTCAACCGGCGAACGAAGAACCCGCTCGGCTGACGCTTCGAGACGCGATAGGTCGACAAATCCAGCCGATAGGTGTGCGAGGGGTCGAGAAAGACCTCCTGTGGCGCGTTGGCCAGGACGACGTGGGGATCGCGAACATAAAAGGCGATGTCACGCCGGTCGGGGGCCTCTTCGCGCAAGGCGCCGGCCAGATCCGCCATGTCGGAAAACGTCTGTGCGAAGACAAGCCTGCCCCAACCGCAATTGAGCGCGAAATCCTTCAATGCCGTCTCGTCGGCCTCCCGACCTTTCGCGATCGGCGGCTTCAGGCCGTGATCGCGCATGCGCTTGAGCCTGTGGCTGTACTGGTCGCGGCTGCCTTGCTCGCGGCCGCTGCGGGATTCGTCGGCGGGTTTCCTTGGCGGTGGGCACATAGCGGCCTCCGTTAAATATCGTGCTCCTGCAGCCACATCTCCAGCAGCGCTACCTGCCAGAGCTCGGAGCCCCGGAGCGGCGTTATATGCGCGGCAGGATCAGCGAACA
Source organism: Afifellaceae bacterium (assembly GCA_035465195.1). Taxonomy (GTDB): domain Bacteria; phylum Pseudomonadota; class Alphaproteobacteria; order Rhizobiales; family Afifellaceae; genus CAMYKZ01. Next base: position 624 of record DATHRP010000629.1, read on the forward strand.
GGCGTTCCAGCCATTCGCCGCTGAACAGGCCGCGCTCTTTCGCCTTCCGGTTCGTCAGCGTATCACGCACCAGGTCGAGGAACTCGCCCTGGATATATTTTAGCTGCGGCACGGGGAAGTACCCCTTGTTGCGGTCGATGACCTCCGAAGGCACGACAAGCCTTGCGGCATCCTTCAGAACGCCCTTGCCGTCACCGGCCAGCTTGAATTCGGGCGGGATGATCGCTGCCAGTTCGACAAGCTCATGGTCGAGGAACGGGACGCGCGCCTCCAATCCCCATGCCATGGTCATGTTGTCGACGCGCTTGACCGGGTCGTCCACCAGCATGACGTGGGAGTCGAGACGCAGCGCGCGGTCGACCGGGGTGGCTGCACCGGGAGACATCAGGTGGTCGCGGACGAAATCCAGGCTGGTGTCGCCCTCGGGCATCCAGTCCGGCGCAAGCTGGGTCGCCAGAGTGGCATGATCGCGGTCGAAAAACACCTTGGCATAGTCCGAGACGACGTCGTTGGAGGCCGCCAGCGGCGGATACCAGTGATAGCCGCCGAACACCTCGTCGGCGCCCTGGCCCGACTGCACCACCTTGATATGCTTGGAGACCTCGCGGGAAAGCAGGTAGAAGCCGATATTGTCATAGGACACCATCGGCTCCGACATGGCGCCGATCGCATCCGGCAAGTGACGCATCAGGTCGTCAGCCGGAACGAAGATCTTGTGATGATCGGTCTCGAAGCGTTTCGCGATCAGGTCGGAATAGACGAACTCGTCGCCTTTCTCGCCGTGCGCTTCCTCGAAACCGATTGAGAACGTCATCAGGCCGGTCTGTCCCTGCTCGGCAAGCAAACCGACGATCATGCTGGAATCGACGCCTCCGGACAGGAGTACACCGACCGGCACGTCCGCGACCATGCGCCGGCGCACGGCCACGCGCAGCGCCTCCAGCACCCGGTCGCGCCAATCGTCCGCCGACAGGCCCGTGTCCTCGCTGCGGCGCTCGTATGGTGGCGACCAGTAGACCCTGTCGCGCGACGCGCCGTCCGGCTCGATGATCCGCACAGTTGCCGGCGGCAGTTTGCGCACACCCTTCAGGATGGTCCGTGGCGGCGGCACGACCGCATGGAACGTCATGTAGCAGTGGAGCGCTTCCCGGTCGATTTTCGTGTCGATATCGCCTGCCGCCAGTAGTGCCGGCAGCGAAGAGGCGAAACGGATGGTGCTGCCGCTTTCGGCCAGATAGAGCGGCTTGATGCCGAACCGGTCACGGGCCAGCACGATGCGTCCGCTGTCGCGCTCGACGATGGCGAAGGCGAACATGCCGTGGAACCGGCTGACACAATCCTCGCCCCAGCGATGGTAGGCCTTGAGGATGACCTCAGTGTCGCCATCGGAAAAGAAACGGTAGCCGGCACCTTCCAGTTCGCTTCGCAGTTCGGGATAATTGTAGATACAGCCATTGAAAGCGATGGTGAGACCGAGTTCGGGATCAGTCATCGGCTGCGCAGCCTTTTCCGAAAGATCGATGATCTTGAGCCGGCGATGCCCGAACGCGACGGCCCCCCTGGCTACGACGCCGCTGCCGTCCGGCCCGCGCGGGGCCATCGTTTCTGCCATCCGCGCGACGGTCGCCGCATCGGCATAGCTTCCGTCAAGTCGGATCTCTCCGGCTATTCCACACATAGCTGGGTCTGCCACCTCGCTTTTCGGTTCGGATCGTCTGGCGGATGAAAAACAAAGGCGCGACCGAAGCCGCGCCGATGCCCATCTACCTAGTATGCCGGCCGGCGAAAATCAAACCGCCGACGTTTCCGACGATTCAGCGCTCGGCGCGCGCGCGGATCGCCGCCATTTCGAGCATGTACTTCTCCGCCTCGACCATGTGCTCATGCATGATGTCGTGCGCCTTGTCGCTATCGCCGGACTTGATCGCACGGATCAGGCGGACCTGATAGTGCAATCCGGTCTCGCGAAGCGCCGGATTGGGTGCACGGTAGATTTCGCGGCAGACCGTCATGTCGCGCAACAGGCTGGCCATAAACGTACAGATGAAGCCGAGCAGCCTGTTGGCACAATGGCGGGCGAGCTCGACGTGGAAATCGAGTTCCGCGAGCCGTTGCCGGTATTCCTCCTCCGCAGTTTCCGGTTCATCCTCGTAGAGCCGGATCGTTTCCTGCAAAGCACGAATGGCCGAATCCGGCAGCCTACCTGCAACGCCTGCAGCGAGCTCCGGTTCCAATCGCTTGCGGATGGCATAGATGTCGGCGATCTTCGGCGCTTCGAACAGGAACAGATTGTCGAGTATCCGGATCGCGTCGTCAGGCCGGACTTCGGAAACGAATATGCCGCCCCCCGGTCCGGTCTTGGCCGTGACCAAACCCTGGTATTCGAGGATCTTCAACGCCTCGCGAGATGTACCTCTCGATATGCCGAGCGCCTCGGGAGCCAACCATTCGGGAGCAACCCGTTCGCCCGGCCTCAGGCCGTGTGCAATGATTTTTTCGCGTATAAGGTCTGCTGCAATATCGGGACGCTTGCGGCGGCGCGGCGATTTCATTCGATCGGACCCGGTGATCTCCAACGCTGCGTCCTGTTTCACCATCGACCTGCCTCAACTTTCCCCGACCGGATGATAGCATGCCGCCAGATGGGCCGCATTCGCCGGCGCGGCGTCGAGTGGCGGCTGGGCTTCGAGGCACCGACCCGAGCGGCTCGGGCAGCGCGCAAAGAACGCGCATCCTGGCGGCGGATTGTAGGGATCGGGCAATTCCGTCTCGGCATCCTCCGGAATAAGGGTCTTGCGGCCCGGCGCCGGAGCGGAATTGAGCAGCAGTACCGTATAGGGATGGCGCGGCCCGGCGAATACGGGACCGGCCGGGCCGAGCTCGGCAAGCCTTCCGAAATAGAGCACGGCGACACGGTCGCTGACACTCTCGACCACTGAAAGGTCGTGGCTGATGAACAGGTACGTCAGACCGAATCGGGACTTCAGATCATCCAGGATTTTGAGCACCTGCGCCTGGACCGAAACGTCGAGCGCGGAGACCGGCTCGTCGAGCACGATCAGCTCCGGATCGGCGGCGAGCGCGCGGGCGATGCCGATCCGCTGGGCCTGACCGCCGGAAAATTCGTGCGGGTAGCGCTCGAGGAACTCGGGCGCCAGATTGACGGCCTGCATCAATTCCTCCAGTCGCGCCTCGCGCTTTGCCTTGTCCATGCCGAGCAAATGGTTCAGCGGCGCCTCGAGAATGGTCCGGATCGTCTTGCGCGGGTTGAGCGAGGCAAGCGGGTCCTGGAAGACATATTGAACCTTGCGGGCCAGCGCGCGCGGATCGGCCTTGGCCAGCGCAACAAGGTCCTCTCCGTCGAACCGGATGCTGCCGCCGGTCGGCGTATCGAGCCCGACGAGCAGCCGCGCCAGGGTCGATTTTCCGCACCCGGATTCACCGACAATGCCAAGGGTTTCGCCGCGCATCACATCCAGCGTAATGCCCTGCACTGCATGGACGGACGGCAGCCGTGTACCGAACAGTGTCCGGCCCCCGCCGAATATGCGCTCGGCATCGCTGATGGTCAGAAGCGGCTCGCTCATGCGGCATCCTCCCTACCCGTCATCGGGAACAGGCAGCGGACAGTGCGCCGGTCACCGAGCTCCTGCATTCCTACAGGCGCGCGGCGACATTCCTCACGCGCGCGCGGGCAGCGGTCGGCGAAGGCGCAGCCGGGCGGCAACCGGTTGACAACCGGCGGGCGCCCCTCGATGGCGTCGAGCCGCCGCTCCGGCTCACCCAGGACCGGCACGCAGTCGATCAGCTTGGCGGTATAGGGATGCGCAGGCGAATTCAGGACCTCCTCGGTGGTGCCGGTCTCGACGATCTGGCCGGCGTACATCACCGACACGCGGTCGCAGATCGCCGAGACGACGCCGAAATCGTGGGTGATGAACAGGATGCCGGTATTGTGCTCCCGGCGCAGGGCGTCGAGCAGCGACAGGATCTGCGCCTGCACGGTGACGTCGAGCGCGGTCGTCGGCTCGTCGGCGATGATCACGTCCGCGTCGTTGGCGAGCGCCATGGCGATGCAGACGCGCTGGCGCATGCCGCCGGACAGTTCGTGCGGGTAGGCGTTGAGCCGTTCGGCCGGATTGGGGATGCGCACCATCTTCAGCAGGTTTTCCGCCCTCGTCCGGGCTTCGTTCTTCGACAGCGGCACGTGGGCCTGGATCGCCTCGACAAGCTGATCGCCAACCTTGAAGAGCGGATGCAGCGTCGAAAGCGGATCCTGAAAGACGTGCGACACGGCGGAACCGCGCAGCTGGCGGATACGCTCGTCGGAAGCCGAGAACAAATCCTCACCTTCGAGCAATGCGACGCCGCCGACGATCCGGCCGGGCGGCGTCGGCACCAAACCCATGATCGACATGGCGGAAACGGACTTTCCGGATCCGGATTCGCCGACGATGCCGAGGCATTCGCCCTTGCCGACGCGCAGGTCAACTCCGCCGACGGCGCGGTAGATGTCACCGCCAATGCGAAATTCGGTCCTGAGATCGCGAACGTCGAGAACGGCGTCGTCGTGCGGAACGACCGTTTGCGGAGCGGCGTCGCGCATGACCGCGGTTCTGGCGACGGGGCGGGTCAGGGATCCTGATTTCAGCCGCGGATCGAGGACGTCGCGCACGCCGTCGCCGAGCAGGTTGATGCTCATGACGAGAGCGAAGATCATCAGGCCGGGAATGATCGAAACATGCGGCGCAGTGAACAGGATCTTGCGGCCCTGGCCGAGCATCGAACCGAGATCGGCTTGCGGCGGCTGTGCGCCGAGGCCGAGGAACGAGAGGCCGGCGGTCTCCAGGATCATCCAGCCGATCGTCGTCGACATGGTGATGATAATCACCGGCAGCACGTTCGGAAGCACCTCGCCGAACAGGATCTGTACGTTCGACTTGCCCGACAGGCGGGCAGCGTCGACGAACTCGCGTCGCGACAGGCCGAGCGCGATACCGCGGATATTGCGGGCGAAGAAGGGAATGTTGACGATGGCGATGGCATAAAGCGCGTTAAGCAGCCCGGGGCCCAGCACGGCTACAATGGCGAGCGCGAGCAGGATGTACGGGAATGCCATGATCATGTCGATGCCGCGCATCAGAAGCGTGTCGGGGCGGCCACCGGCATAGCCGGCGACAAGACCGATCAGCGAGCCGAAGAAGGCGGCGATCAAAGTCGCGGATATTCCGACGACGAGCGACACGCGCGTACCCCAGATCAGCCGGGAGAGAATATCGCGGCCGAGCGAATCGGTCCCGAGCAGATGGCCGGGACTGCCGATGCCCTGCAGCCGGTTTGCCGGTTCGGTCACGTCGGGATCGGGCAACGGCAGGAATGGCGCGGCGAGTGCGACCAGCAGGATCAGCGCGAAGACGACGAGGCCGCCGGTGGCAAGCTGATTGTTGAGCAGCAGGCGAATGCTGTCGGGCCGCCTGCTGCGCTGCGGCTTCGGCGGCGCGGTCGTGGCGGCGGTATCGACCATCAGCGCAGCCTCGGGTCGATCATCGTCTGGACGACGTCGGCGGCCAGGTTGAACAACACGTAGGCAGCCGCCACGACGAGGACGCCGCCTTGGACGAGCAGCAGGTCGCGGGTCGAGATCGCCTTGACCAGCATCGAGCCGATGCCCGGCCACTGGAATACCGTCTCGATATAGACGGCGCCGCCGAGCACGAAACCGGCCTGGATGCCGATTACCGGAATGACCGAGACGAGTGCGGCCTTGAAGGCGTGCTTGTAGATCACGGTATTTTCAGACACGCCCTTGGCGCGCGCGGTGCGTATGAAGTCCTGGCGCAGCACTTCCAGCATGGCCGTCCGCGTCAAACGGGCGATCACGCCCGTGGCGACCGCCGCCAACGTGATCGCCGGGAGAGCGAGATGATGGAGCAAGTCAGGCAGATCACCGCCGCCGTAGATCGCGAACATGCCGCTTGCCGGAAACCATTTCAGCTGCACCGCGAACAGATAGATGAGTAACAGGCCGAGCCAGAAGGACGGCATGGAAATGCCGATCAGCACGATCAGCGTGATCGTCTTGTCGGCCCAGCCGTACTGACGGACGGCCGAGACTATGCCAGCCAGCAGTCCGAAGATCGAACAGAGCACCAGTGCCGTTCCGGCCAGGATGAGGGTTGCGGAGAAGCGTTCCAGCACTTCGTCGAGGACGGGCCGGTTCAGCGCGAAGGAACGGCCCAGATCGCCGTGCAGCAGGTTGTTGAGCCAGATGAAATATTGCTGGACCAGCGTCTTGTCGAGGCCAAGATCGCGGTTGAGCTTGGCGACGTTTTCCGGCGTCGCGTAGGATCCGAGAATGGTGGTCGCCGGATCGCCCGGGATCATCGCCATGATG